>NZ_JABWRA010000090.1:0-13952 GCF_014268705.1 Pseudomonas sp. SWRI179
GGGGCAGGAGCGTTTTGCTTACTTTTGACTGGGCCGGCTTCCGGGCTCTTCAAAAGTGAGCCGCCGTCAGGGCGGAACCGTAAGCCGCCGTTACCGCGAAAATGGATATGTACCCAGTCAACAAGAGCAAGGCCAGCTGTCAGGCCATCATCGCGGGCAAGCCTTGCTCCCACATAAGCCAGCGTTAAAAGGTGCACAAACAAAAAGCCCACCTTTCGGTGGGCTTCGTGTTTTTAAGCATAGGATCAGAACAACTTCGTCTCCGGCGCTTTCTCCGCCACCGGCTCGTTCTTGCCCGTCTCGGCATTCCAACCACCGCCCAATGCCTTGTACAGATTGACCTCGCTGGTCAGTTGCGCAAGACGGTCGGTGATCAGCGATTGCTGCGCGCTGAACAACTGGCGCTGGGCATCGAGGAAGGTCAGGTTGCTGTCGACGCCGATGCGGTAGCGACGCTCGGCCAGGCGGTAGTAGTCCTGGTTGGCGGCGACGAAATCGGTCTGGGCCTGCAACTGCTCGTTGTAGGTCTGGCGCGCGGCCAGGCCGTCGGAGACTTCCTGGAACGCGGTCTGAATCGACTTCTCGTACTGCGCGACGTTGATGTCTTTCTGGATCTTCGCGTAGTCCAGGCTTGCTCGCAGGCTGCCGGCATTGAAGATCGGCAGGTTGATCTGCGGCGCGAAGCTCCAGGTGCCCGAACCGCCCTTGAACAGGCCGGACAGGTCCGGGCTCAGGGTGCCGGCGTTGGCCGTCAGGCTGATGCTCGGGAAGAACGCGGCCCGCGCTGCGCCGATGTTGGCGTTGGCGGCCAGCAGGTTGCGTTCGGCCTGGAGAATGTCCGGACGACGTTGCAGCAGGTCCGACGGCAGCCCGGCCGGCACTTCGCTGAGCAGGTCATCGCTCAACGGTTGCGAGTTCAGGTTCGCCGGCAGGCCGGTGCCCAGCAGCAGGGTCAGGCTGTTCTCATCCTGGGCGACCTGGCGAGTGTAGCGGGCCAGTTGCACGCGGGCGTTTTCCACGGCGGTGCGCGCCTGGCTCAAGTCCAAGGCCGAGGCCACGCCGACTTCGGCGCTGCGCGAGGTCAGCTTGAAGCTTTGCTCGTAGGCACCGAGGGTTTCCTGGGTCAGCTTGAGCAGTTCCTTGTCGGCTTGCCAGGTCAGGTAGGCATTGGCGACGTTGGCCACCAGGCTGATCTGGGTGCTGCGCCGGGCTTCTTCGGTGGCGAAGTAGCTTTGCAGCGCTTGCTCGCTCAGGCTGCGAACCCGACCGAACAGGTCCAGCTCATAGGCGCTGATGCCCAGCGTTGCCGAGTAGGAACTGGTGATCGCCGCTTCACCGGTCTGCGATGCCCGCGCCGGTACCCGCTGGCGGCTGCCGGAGCCGGTGGCCGAGACCGCCGGGAACAGGTCCGCGCGCTGGATGCGGTATTGCGCGGCGTAGGCATCGATGTTCAGCGCCGCGACGCGCAGGTCGCGGTTGTTTTCCAGGGCGACCTGGATCAGCTGTTGCAACGCCGGGTCATGGAAAAACTGCTTCCAGCCTTGCTCGGCGGCGGCCTGGCCGGGCGCCTTGGCGGCCTCGTAGGCCGGCCCTTGCGGGTATTGCGCCGCAACCGGTGCGTCGGGCCGCTGGTAGTCGGGGATCAGCGAGCAACCGCTGAGCACGACGGCGGCGATGGTCAGGGAGAGTAGCGACTTGCTCATTGGCCAGCCTCTTTGGAAGTTTCAGGAGTGTTGTCCTGGTCGATATTTTTGCGACGACCCATCGACGACACGGTCACGAAGAACAAGGGCACCCAGAAGATCGCCAGGATGGTCGCGGTGAGCATACCGCCGATCACACCGGTACCGATGGCGTGTTGGCTGCCCGAACCGGCACCCGTGGAAATCGCCAGCGGAACCACACCGAGGACGAACGCCAGGGACGTCATGATGATCGGCCGCAGACGCATCCTACAGGCTTCGATGGCGGCTTCCACCAGGGTTCGGCCCTGTTCGTGGAGTTCCTTGGCGAACTCCACGATCAGAATGGCGTTTTTCGCCGCCAGGCCGATGGTGGTCAGCAAGCCCACCTGGAAGTACACGTCATTGGACAAGCCGCGCAAACTGGTCGCCATCAGCGCCCCGATGATCCCCAGGGGCACCACGAGCATGACCGCGATCGGGATCGACCAGCTTTCATACAGCGCCGCCAGACACAGGAACACCATCAGCAGCGACAAGGCATACAACGCCGGCGCCTGGGAGCCCGATAGACGTTCCTCGTAGGACAGGCCCGTCCAGGAAATACCCACACCGGCCGGCAACTTCTTGGCGATGGCTTCGACTTCGGCCATGGCTTCACCGGTGGAGTAGCCCGGGGCAGGAGCACCGAGGATTTCCATCGCTTCCACACCGTTGTAGCGGGCCAGTTTTGGCGAACCATAGACCCACTCGCCCTTGGCGAACGCCGTGAACGGCACCATGGTCCCGGCGCTGTTGCGCACGTACCACTTCTGCAGGTCCTCGGGGCTCATGCGGGCACCGGGCTGACCCTGCACGTACACTTTCTTCACCCGACCACGGTCGATGAAGTCGTTCACGTAGCTACTGCCCAAGGCAATCGACAGGGTGTTGTTGATGTCCGACAGGGTGATGCCCAGCGCGCTGGCCTTCTCGTCGTCGATTTCCAACTGGTATTGAGGCTCGTCGTTCAGGCCGTTCGGACGCACCTGGGAGAGGATCTTGCTCTGGGAAGCCATCCCCAGGAACTGGTTGCGAGCCTCCATCAGCTTGTCGTGGCCGATACCGGCACGGTCCTGCAGGAACACGTCGAAACCGGTGGCGTTACCCAGTTCCAGCACCGCCGGCGGGGCGAAGGCGAACACCATCGCGTCACGGAACGTGAAGAAGTGCTGCTGGGCGCGGGCCGCGAGCTTGAACACGCTGTTGTCGGCGTTACGCTCCTCCCATGGCTTGAGCATGATGAAGGCCATGCCGGAGCTCTGGCCACGACCGGCGAAGTTGAAGCCGGTCACCGTGAACACCGACGCCACCGCATCGCCCTCACCGCCGTCCTTGCTTGGACGCAGCAGGAACTCACGCATGTTGTCCACCACCACCTGCGTGCGCTCGGCACTGGAACCGGCCGGGGTCTGCACCTGGGCGAACAACACGCCCTGGTCTTCTTCGGGCAGGAACGCCGTCGGGATGCGGGTGAACAGCCAGATCATGCCAACCACGATGAGCACGTAGGCCAGCAGGTACGGGGCCTTGTGCCTGAGCATATTGCCCACGCCGCGCTCGTAGCTGCGAACGCCACGGTCGAAATTGCGGTTGAACCAGCCGAAGAAGCCGCGTTTCGGTGTGCCGTGCTCACCCTTGGGGATCGGCTTGAGCATGGTGGCGCACAGGGCCGGGGTGAAGATCAACGCCACCAGGACCGACAAGGCCATGGCCGAGACGATGGTGATGGAGAACTGTTTATAGATCACACCGGTGGAACCGCTGAAGAATGCCATCGGCAACAGCACCGCCGACAGCACCAGCGCGATACCCACCAACGCACCCTGGATCTGGCCCATGGACTTCTTGGTGGCTTCCTTGGGTGACAGGCCTTCTTCGCTCATCACCCGTTCGACGTTTTCCACCACGACGATGGCATCGTCCACCAGCAAGCCGATGGCCAGCACCATGCCGAACATGGTCAGGGTGTTGATGCTGAAGCCGGCCGCCGCGAGGATGCCGAACGTACCCAGCAACACCACCGGCACCGTCATCGTGGTGATGATGGTGGCGCGGAAGTTCTGCAGGAACAGGAACATCACCAGGAACACCAGCGCGACCGCTTCGACCAGGGTTTCAACCACACCCTTGATCGACTCGCTCACCACCGGCGTGGTGTCGTACGGGAACACCACTTCCACGCCTTGCGGGAAGAACGGCTTGAGATCGTCGATGGTCTTGCGCAGGGCCTTGGCCGTGTCGAGGGCGTTGGCACCGTTGGCCAGTTTGACCGCCAGGCCCGACGCCGGGGCGCCGTTGAACTGGGCGCTGACACTGTAGTTCTCACCGCCCAGGCCGACATCGGCGACGTCGCCGACGCGCACTTGCGAGCCGTCCGGGTTGACCTTGAGCAGGATCGCCTTGAACTGCTCGGCGGTCTGCAGACGGGTCTTGCCGATGATGGTGGCGTTCAGTTGCTGGCCGGGCAGGGCAGGCAAGCCGCCAAGTTGGCCGGACGAAACCTGGACGTTTTGCGCGGCAATGGCGTTTTTCACGTCCACCGGGGTCAGGTTGAAGTTGTTCAACTTGGCCGGGTCGAGCCAGATCCGCATGGCGTACTGGGCACCGAAGACCTGGAAGTCACCGACACCCGCAGTACGCGAGATCGGGTCTTGCAGGTTGGACACGATGTAGTTGGCCAAGTCGTCCTTGGTCATGCTGCCGTCACGCGACACCACGCCGATGACCATGAGGAAGTTCTTCACCGCCTTGGTCACGCGGATACCCTGCTGCTGCACTTCTTGCGGCAACAGCGGGGTGGCCAGGTTCAACTTGTTCTGGACCTGGACCTGGGCGGTATCGGAGCTGGTGCCCTGTTCGAAGGTCGCGGTGATGGTCATGCTGCCGTCGGAGTTACTTTCCGACGATACATAACGCAGGTTGTCGATACCGTTGAGCTGCTGCTCGATCACCTGCACCACGGTGTCCTGCACGGTTTGCGCGGACGCGCCCGGGTAGGTCACCTGGATCGCAATGGCCGGTGGCGCGATGCTCGGGTATTGGTTGATCGGCAACTTGAGGATCGATAAAGCCCCGACCAGCATGATCACCAGGGCGATCACCCAGGCGAAAATCGGACGGTCGATAAAAAATTTCGACATGGTTTACTCCCCTTTGCCTTCGGCTGCTTTATCAGCTGCCTGAGCGGGGGCCGGGTTCTGGGTGTTGACGTTGGTGGCTTCGGTGGCTTTGACTTCCACCCCCGGCCGCACGTACTGCAACCCTTCGGTGATCAGGCGATCGCCGGCCTTGAGCCCGTCTTCGATCAGCCACTGGCTGCCGACGGTGCGGCTGGCCTTGAGCTGGCGCAGTTCGACTTTGTTGTCGGCGCCCACGACCATGGCGGTCGGCGCACCCTTGAGGTCACGGGTCACGCCTTGCTGCGGTGCCAGGATCGCCGCGCTGTTCACGCCTGCCTGCAATTGGGCGTGGACGAACATGCCCGGCAGCAGGGTGTGGTCAGGGTTGGGGAACACGGCGCGCAAGGTCACCGAACCAGTGGTCTGGTCAACCGAGACTTCGGAGAACTCCAACTTGCCTTCGTGCGGATACTGGCTGCCGTCTTCCAGGGTCAGCTTGACCATGGCGGCGTTCTCACCGGCCTTTTGCAGACGACCGCTTTCCAGCTCGCGGCGCAGTTGCAGCAGCTCGACCGAGCTCTGCGTCACGTCGACATAGATCGGGTCCAGTTGCTGGATGGTCGCCAGGGCGTCGGTCTGGCCGTTACTGACCAGCGCACCCTCGGTCACCGAGGAACGACCGATGCGACCGGAAATCGGCGCATAGACCTTGGTGTAGCGCACGTTGATCTGGGCAGTCTGCAGGTTGGCTTCCGACTCCAGGCGATTGGCCACGGCGGTGTCGTATTCCTGGCGGCTCACCGCCTGTTCGTCCACCAGTTGCTTGTAGCGGTCGGCAATCGACTTGGTGGAACGCAGGTTGGCCTCGGCGCTCTTGAGAGTCGCTTCATAGACAGCCGGATCGATCTGATACAGCTGCTGGCCGGCCTTGACGTCGGCGCCTTCCTTGAACAAGCGCTTGAGAATGATCCCGTTGACCTGTGGCCGTACTTCCGCGACGCGGAACGCGCTGGTGCGGCCCGGCAGTTCCGAGGTCAAGGTGAAGGGCTGGGTCTTGAGGGTTACCACACCGACCTGAGGAGGAGGAGGCGCAGGCGCAGCCTCTTCCTTTTTGCATCCGCTGAGCAGCGATGCCAGGGCGATGGCAGTGACCAGAGCGGTAACAGCTGGCTTGAATTGCATGGAAATCCTCGGGTCAGGCGCGCAACGAGCGCACTCGAAAGGTGGAAAGGTAAAAAAGCAGCAGTAATTCAATTAGTAGGATGCTAAGAAATATACTTACGTACACGGTTGTTTGTAAACAGCCAAATTGCGTAAGATCCGGATTTACAAAAGCCTTACAAAGGCCAGCGTAGATCGGGGACGTGCTCCAAGGGACGTCGCCTCATATTTTGTTCAGCTGATTCTTACGCATTGCTGACCGCATCCTGATTGAGGTGTTTACTGCCATGGTCCGTCGTACCAAAGAGGAAGCCCAGGAGACTCGCAGCCAGATCCTCGAAGCGGCCGAAAAGGCCTTTTTCGAGCGTGGCGTGGCGCGTACGACCCTGGCCGACATCGCGACACTGGCTGGTGTGACGCGCGGGGCCATCTATTGGCATTTCAGCAACAAGGCGGATTTGCTCCAGGCCATGCTCGATACCTTGCACGAGCCGCTCGACGAATTGGCCCGTGCCAGTGAGAGTGAAGAGGAGCTTGACCCGCTGGGCTGTATTCGCAAGCTGCTGGTCCGGTTGTTCCAGCAAGTGGCCCTGGACCCGAAAACCCGACGCATTAATGAGATCCTGTTCCATAAGTGTGAATTCACCGATGAAATGTGCGATTTGCGCCAGCAGCGACGCGAGGTCAGCCTCGACTGCAATGTGCGCATCGCCCTGTCGTTGCGCAATGCGATGAAACGCGGCCAGTTGCCGGATGATCTGGACCCGGAAAGGGCGGCAGTCGCCATTCATGCCTACATCGATGGCATTCTGTACCAGTGGCTGCTGGCCCCCGACAGCTTCGCCCTGGCGGGTGAGGCCGAGCGTTGGGTGGAGATCGGGCTGGACATGCTGCACCTGAGCCCTAGCCTGCGCAAATGAAACAAAATGCGTAATTGCGTCGGTTTGTGTCAATAGCCAGTCCCGGGCGTACCCCGACGGAAATGATCGGCGGGGGTACTTTATATAGGCGCCACAGCGGATGACAGGCCGCCGGCCGGCAATTTTGTAGGGAAATTGTTGCGCCTTGGTCAAACCTCGCCCGCTACGGGAACATTTCCCGGAGTGACGAGGCGGCGGGAAACATCAGGTCGGGGTCTTTCGATCGATCGTCAGTTTGATGGTGTAGCTGAATGGAGCCTCAGTCATTTTTTCGGAGATGACCGCTTCGCAGGTGTAATCATTATTACCTGACGATTTTATATTTTTACTCCACCGTGGAATGTAGCTGGGCTCTGCCCAGCCTGGTATTACGGGAACTTCGAGACGTGTGGAAAGTTGGCAGGTATGGCCATTGATTTCATACGCCAGGTTGAACTCGATAGGTTCTATCTTTTTCAAGGTGGGCTGCCAGCCGGAAGTTGGATAGGTGAACGCCCTCTGGAAAGGAATATTGATGTTTCGAAGCCTGTTGGGCGAGACATCGTAGCCCGCTGTTGGATAGTCGGGCGGAAGTACCGAAAGATGCTTCAGTCTTAGTGTGTCTGAAGTGTTGTTCGTGACCTGTACGAGTACGGCTGTGTCCGCCATGGCGCCGCTGATGAAAACAGGGCCCAGTGCGACGGCCAGGGCAAAACGCTTGATGTGGTTCATTGTGTTCTCTTCCTTGAGTGCAGGTTGAATCTGGATCTGCGTAGGTTGTTGGTTTTTAGTTTGTGTGCCAGGCAACGGTGATGCTGCTTCGGCGTTTTTATTATTAGCGTGATTATTCCCTGGGATCCATAGTGCGAGCACTTCGGCTTGTTATTTGATGTTTCGTATCTTTTTCCCGGCTTTGTTTGTTGTTTTAACGCCAACTTGCACGCATAAAAAAGCCTCGGCTACTTTCGTTGCCGAGGCTTGTTTGCAATGTAGTTGCGGCGGACTTACATCACCGGGTAATCAATATAGCCAACGGGTCCTTTGCCATAGAACGTCTCCGGATGCGGCTCGTTCAATGGCGCGTCGGCTTGCAGGCGGGCCGGCAGGTCCGGGTTGGCAATGAATGGCACACCGAAGGCCACGGCGTCAGCCTTGCCTTCTGCCAGCCAGGCATTGGCGCTCTCTTTGGTAAAGCGTTCGTTGGCGATGTACGGGCCGCCGAAAGCCTGCTTGAGTTGTGGGCCGATGCTGTCTTCGCCCTCCTTCTCACGGGAGCAGATGAAGGCGATGCCACGCTTGCCCAGTTCGCGAGCCACGTAGCTGAAGGTTTCCAGGCGGTTCTCGTCACCCATGTCATGGGAGTCGGCGCGTGGCGCCAGGTGCACGCCAACCCGGCCGGCGCCCCAGACTTCGATGGCGGCGTCGGTCACTTCCAGCAGCAGGCGGGCACGGTTTTCCAGGGAACCGCCATAGTTGTCGGTGCGCTGGTTGGTGCTGCTTTGCAGGAACTGGTCGAGCAGATAGCCGTTGGCGCCGTGGATCTCCACACCGTCGAAACCGGCGGCCTTGGCGTTCTCGGCACCGACGCGGTAGGCATCGACGATGTCGGCGATTTCAGCGGTTTCCAGTGCGCGCGGCGTTGGGTAGTCGGCCAGTGGACGGACCAGGCTGACGTGGCCCTTGGGCTGAATCGCGCTGGGGGCCACCGGGGTTTCGCCGTTCAGGTACGACGGATGGGAGATCCGGCCGACGTGCCACAGTTGCAGGAAGATCTTGCCGCCGGCGCCGTGGATCGCCTTGGTGACGTTGGACCAGCCGCGTACCTGGTCGTTGGACCAGATGCCCGGGGTGTCCGGGTAGCCCACGCCCATCGGCGTGACGGAGGTCGCTTCGCTGAGGATCAGGCCAGCGGAGGCGCGTTGCACGTAGTACTCGGCCATCAACGCATTGGGAACGCGGCCTGCGTCGGCGCGGCAGCGAGTGAGCGGGGCCATGATGATGCGGTTCTTCAGCTCGATGTCGCCGAGTTTAATGGGGTCGAAAATAGTCGCCATGAAAATACAACCTCGAAAGTGGAAGGGTAAACAGTCAACGAGTTGCCGGGGCCAGGGCGGCATTGCTGCCCTGGCGGAAAGTGATCAGGGTGACCAGCAGCGCCAGCACGGCCAGCGCGCCGGCGGCCAGGGGCACGGCAGTCAGGCCCAGGCCTTGGTCGATGACGCTGCCGCCGACCCAGGCGCCCAGGGCATTGCCGACGTTGAAGGCGCCGATGTTCAGGGTGGACACCAGGTTGGGCGCGTCCTTGCCGAAGGTCACCACGTTGACTTGCAGGGCCGGCACGGCGGCGAAGCAGGCGGTGGCCCAGAGGAACAGGGTGATTTCAGTGGGGATCAGCGCCACGCTGGTCCAGCTCAGCACAGTGGACACCACGGCCATGGTGATGAAGACGCCCATCAAGGTGTTTGCCAGGCTCTTGTCCGCCAGCTTGCCGCCGATGATGTTGCCCAGGGTCAGGCCCAGGCCGATCAGCACCAGGGTCCAGGTCACGCCACGGGGCGATACGCCGGTCACTTCACCCAACAGCGGGGCGACATACGTGAAGAGGGTGAACACCGAGGCGGAGAACAGCGCGGTCATGCTCAGGGACAGCCACAGACCGGCGCCTTTGAGCGCCACCAACTCCGAGCGCATGTCGAGTTTTTCTTCGTCGCGCTTGGCCGGCAGGAAGCGGATCAGGCCGATCAGTGCCACCACGCCGATAACCGTCACTGCCCAGAAGGTCGAGCGCCAGCCGGCTTCCTGGCCCAGTGCGGTGCCCAGCGGCACGCCGAGCACATTGGCCAGGGTCAGGCCGGTGAACATCAGGGCCACGGCCGAGGCGCGCTTGTTGGGCGCCACCAGGCCGGCTGCCACCACCGAGCCGATACCGAAGAACGCACCGTGGCACAGGGCCGTGACGACCCGGGCGAACATCAGCACGTTGTAGTCGCTGGCGATGGCGCAGAGCAGGTTGCCGACGATGAAAATCCCCATCAACGCCACCAGGGCGGCCTTGCGCGGCAGCCGGGCGGTGGCCAGGGCCATGAACGGCGCACCGATGGCCACGCCCAGGGCGTAGCCGGTCACCAGCCAGCCGGCGCCGGGAATCGACACGCCCAGGTCGGCCGCCACGTCGGGCAGCAGGCCCATGATGACGAATTCGGTGGTGCCGATGGCGAAGGCGCTCAGGGCCAGGATCAGGAGTGAAAGGGGCATGATGGGTCCTTGTCAGGTCAGAGCTCTTGGCTCATTTGCTTGAGGAACTGCCGGATCACGTCCTCGTTGCGTTTGAAGAAGTGCCATTGACCGACCTTCTGGCTGGTGATCAGCCCCGCCCGTTGCAGCACTGCCAAATGCGCAGACACCGTGGATTGCGAGAGGCCGCAACGCTGGTCGATCTGCCCGGCGCAAATGCCGAACTCATGGTTGTGCAACTGGTCGGGGAACTGGACCTTGGGGTCTTTGAGCCAGTTGAGGATGTCTCGCCGTACTGGGTGCGCCAGGGCTTTTATTATTTCGTCGAGGTCGAGGGTCATGGGTAGCAAGCTCGGGTGAGTAAAACGCCATATCGCGATGGAGCGAACCTTAAATCGTTACTTCGCGATATACCAATATGGATTTGATCTGAATGCCGAACAAATCGCTATATCGGGTTATAACGATATGGGCGCGGGAGTGCTAAGCTGCGGGCCATGAACTATCTCGCGCACCTGCACCTCGGCGGCCCCGGCCGGGAACAACTGCTCGGCAGCCTCTATGGCGACTTCGTCAAGGGACCGCTGCAAGGGCTCTACGACCCGCGGATCGAGGCGGCGATTGCCCTGCATCGGCGCATCGACATGTACACCGACCGTCATCCCTTGGTGGACATCGCCCTGTCGCGCTTTTCCACGGTGCGACGGCGCTATGCCGGGATCGTGCTCGACGTGTTTTTCGATCATTGCCTGGCCCGGGACTGGCCGTTGTACGGCGAAGAGCCGCTGCTGGATTTCACGTCCCGGGTGTACCAGGTGCTCGGCACCGAACCGCAGTTACCAGGACGCCTGGCGCACATCGCCCCGCACATGGCAGCGGATGACTGGCTGGGGTCTTATCAGGAATTCGAGGTGTTGGGGCAAGTACTGCGCGGCATTTCCCGCCGCCTGTCCCGTCCCGAGGAACTGGCCGGGGCGATGCCGGAATTGATCAGGCTCTATGAGCCGTTGAGCGAAGACTTTCGGTTGTTCTATCCGCAGCTTCAGGATTTTGCGCTGAGCCAGGTCACACCAAATAACTAAATTGTGGGAGCGGGCTTGCTCGCGAAGGCGGTGGATCAGTCAACATCTGTGTTGAATGTACTGCCGTCTTCGCGAGCAAGCCCGCTCCCACAAGGGATTTTCCACGGGAATCCGGGTCAGGCCGCAATCGCCGCGGGTCGCACCGGCACTTGCTGTTTCTCGGGAATCGCGCCGAACAACGCCTTGTGCACCGCCTGCTGCGCCTGGAAGGCCAGGGCCGCGCGTTCCTGGCCATGGCAGGCAATCGGTTCCAGCAGGTGGATGTGCACCTCGCCCCGATCATTGGCGAACAGGCGCATCAGGTGCGACAGCAAATCATCATCGCCAATGAACGGCGCCAGGGAATCCGGCTCGCCGTTGCGCAGATAACGAATCGCCACCGGTTGCAAGGCGACATCGGCATCGATCGCCGCCGACAACAAGCGACCGTGGAAGGTGCGCAGGGAACGGCCGTTGGTGGTGGTGCCTTCCGGGAACATCAACAACGGATGGGCCTGTTCCAAGTGGCGACTCATCTGTTTGCGGATCAGTTGGCTGTCACCCGAGCCGCGACGGATAAACAAGCTGCCGGCCTTGGCAGCCAGCCAGCCAGCGACCGGCCAGGTGCGCACTTCGGCCTTGGACAGGAACGACAGCGGCGTGAGCATGCCCAGCAGCGGGATGTCGGTCCAGGACACATGGTTGCTGACCCAGAGCATCGGTCGTTGCGGCAGTTGACCATGGACGGTGACGGCAAAGGGCAGGGCATGGCTCAGCCGGGCCATGAAGAACCGCGACCAGCGTTGGCGACGCACCATGGAGTTGGCGATCCCCAGGCGTTCGAACAAACCGAACACGCTGGCCATGCTCAGCCCCAGCGTCACCACCAGCAAGACTCGCGCGATACGCGTGTACACCCGCAACCGACTCATCACACCGCTGCCTTGAAGTGACGGGCGTAGCGCGGGCAGAGTTCGTCGCGCTTGAGCAGGATGAACACATCGGCCACCTGGAAATCCTCGTCCCAGCACGGCTCGCCGCAGATCTTCGCGCCCAGGCGCATGTAGGCCTTGAGCAGCGGAGGCATCTCGGCAATGACGTTGGACGGCACGTCCAGGGTCGGCAGTGGTTTTTTCGGCACGGCTTGCAGGTGTTCGGTGCACAGGTAGCGTTCGCGCAGGCGCTGCATGATCGCCTGGGCCTGTATGCCGCCATCCTGCATCGGAATGCTCGCGCAGCCCATCAGGTAGCTGTAGCCGCCTTCGTTCAGGACTTCGGCCAGCTCGCCCCAGAGCACCGCGATGGTGCCACCGTTGCGGTAGGCCGGGTCGACGCAGGTACGGCCGATTTCGAGGATTGGGCCCTTGAGGTGGACCAGGCCGTGGAGGCTGAATTCTTCTTCGCTGTAGAACCGGCCCAGGCTGCTGGCGGCCTGGTGGTCGAGCAGGCGAGTGGTCGCCACGAGGCGGCCGGTGTTCAGGTCGCGTACGCCGATGTGAGCGCAGTGAACATCATAGTCATCCATGTCCAGACCCATTTCCGCGCCTTTGAGCTTGGCGTTGAACTCGCCACTGAAGACGTTGAAGCGCAGGGCCTGGGCTTCTTGCAAGGCGTGGGCGCCGATCAGGCGTTCGGCTTGCAGGCGGCGTTCATTGCCGGTGTCGCTGATGCGGGCGATCTGAGTCATAGCGAATCTCCGTGCGGGCTGTTCAGTTGCAGCCTGTCGACTTTCTTTATGCAGCCATGTTGTGCAAAGTCAGGCTATGTAGCCCCGGTGTCATCGCCATGAAGCTTTGGTGATGCTTATATGACAGCCCTCAAGGAGTCCGCCCAATGCCCTGGCACACCCTGATCGAACACGGCGAGCGCTTGCCCGCCCATCCGGACCTGGCCGAAGGTTATGCCGCGTTGCTGCAACGCCTGGGGCCGGTAACGCCGTTCGAGCTGGCCGTGCTTGGGGCTCGGTCGATGGCCACGCCGGGGCTGGCGTTCCTGGTGGGCTACCAGGCGGCACTGCGAGTGCTTTGGCCCAGCGCGCCGCAGAGCCTCGGCGCCCTGTGTGCCACTGAGCAGCGCAGCGTGCGGCCGGCGGACATGCACACCCGTCTCGACGATTTGCGCCTGAGCGGACGCAAGGATTTCGTCACCGCTGGCGACGCCGCCGAATGGCTGTTGATTGCTGCCCGCTGCGAAGCGCCCGGTGAAACGCCACGGCTGAACCTGGCGGTGGCCTACGCAGGCGAGCCCGGCGTGACCTTGGAGAAACTGCCCGCCATGAGCCTGATGCCCGACATCAGCCATGGCCGCGTGCTGCTCGACGGCGCGTTGTGCGAATTGCTGGCGGGCGATGGCTGGGACGCCTACGTCAAACCGTTCCGCACCCTGGAAGACCTTTATGTGCTCAGCGCGATGACGGCCTGGTTGCATGGCGTCGGGCAGGAGTGCGCCTGGCCCCAGGCGTTGCAACTGCGCCTGCTGGCATTGCTCGCCGGCTGTGCGGAAGTGAGCCGGCATAACCCTTCGAGTGCTGCCGGGCATGTGCTGCTGGGCGGGTTGTTCGCCCAGTTCCACGGGCTCGACGGTGAACTCGACGCTGCCCTGGCCGGCGGGCCTGCGACGTGGCGCGAGCTGTGGACGCGGGATAAAGGCGTGATGGATATCGCGGCGGGGGCGCGGGCCAAGCGGTTGGCCAAGGCGTTGGAATCTTCATCGGGTTGAAGGGCCTCATCGCGGGCAAGCCTTGCTCCCACAGGT
>NZ_JABWRA010000091.1:0-13454 GCF_014268705.1 Pseudomonas sp. SWRI179
CGAGGGAGCTTGCTCCCGCTCGGTTGCGCAGCGACCGCAAGATCTTAGGGCCGCTGCGCAGCCCAGCGGGAGCAAGCTCCCTCGCCACAGGGAGCTGTTTTTTCTATTTCGAGTAATCAGTACATCACCTGATACCCACGACTGCTCAAGCAACTGCCTTGGGCCTGGCGATAGGTCTGCACCACTTCCGGTGCCGGTGGGTAGGTGTAGTTGCGCGGGTCGAAACCACTCTGCTGCACTGCCCAGCGATAGCAGTCGTAGCCATCCTGATTGACCTGTTCGGGCGGCTGGCCGTTGGCGGGATAGGCCACTACGTCGAAACTGTTGCCCTGGGGTTGCGGCTGCGGGTTGGCGGCCGGCGCATCGACCACGACGTAATCCTGGGTGTTGGCTTCGTAGATGTAATAAGCGCCGGCAGCGAGGAAGAACAGCGAGCTGCCGATCCACACTTCCCTGGCGTAATCGGGCAAGTAACGGGTACGGATGCCCCGCGGTGGCGCGACCACGACATAACGCGGCCCTTGCGGGCGATACCAGTAGCCGCCCGAGTAGAAATAATCCTGGCCGCGATAGGGCACACGGTAGTTGCGATCCGGGAAACGGTCGATCACATAACCCGGACGGTACTGCGGCCCAGGGCCCCAACCGTTGCCATGCCCACCCGGCCGACCGGGCCAAGGCTGATCGGGACGGCCGTCATGGTCGGGTCGCGGACCTGCGTTCGGATAACCATCATTGCGCCGTGGGATATCGCGATAGTAGCCCGGTTGCGGTTCACGGGTCTGGGTCACGCTGTCGGGCCGGCCCTGGATCGGCAGGTTGTTGCCAGGTTGCGGCTGCGGCGGCCGCCCATGAACGTTAGGGTCCTGGGGCGGACGATCGTAGTGCTGTCCGCCTGGGTCATGCGGCTTGACCTCGAACTGACGACTGTTGTCGCCCCGAATGATCTCGTTGCCCTGCGGCCGTGGCTGGCCTGAGTAACCCTGGCCGTTGCCGCCACGACCGTCCTGCCCGCGACCGCCGTCCGGGCCGCCACGGTTTTGCTGATCGTCGGCCATTCCCTGCGCACTGACACTTGCCCACAACAGACCAACACCTGCCAAACGCCAGATGCGCGACTTCATGAAATTCCTCACAACGGTTCAAGGCCTGATGATAAGACTGAGAAAGCCCAGGCCGGTTCTGCGACAGATTATCAGCCACGGGGTTTATTTCGCAGGCATTAAAAAAGGGAGGCCCGTCGGCCTCCCCTTGAGAATTTCGTCCGTGCGCGACGCTTATGACGTCGGCTCACCTCACGCCGTCTTCTGGACGGTGTGCAGCTCGGGGGCCTGCCAGTACCGGTGGGTACTGCGGCCGCAGCCGGCCTGATTGGGCGGGCTGCACTGGACTGTTTGTCCGAGCAGTGATCTTGGTGGTAAGCATAAGCCTGGGGCGCCGATAGATGATTGCGAAGATTGCGGAAATAAACATCACTTGCGCAATTTTTAACCCCGGATAGATAATCCGCCGCAATTATCAAGATAAAGGCCCGACCGATGAGCAAACTCGACCGTTACGACCTGAGCATTCTGGCGGAACTGCAACGTGACGCGCGCATCTCCAACCAGGAACTGGCCGAACGCATCGGCCTGTCGCCCTCCCCCTGCTCACGGCGGGTCAAGCAGTTGGAGGATGACGGCTACATCACCCGCCAGGTCGCCCTGCTCGACCGCAAGCTGCTCGGCCTGAGCCTGACGGCTTATGTGCTGATCGGCATGGACCGCCACACTCCCGAGCGTTTCGAGAACTTCGAAGCCGCCATCCGCAACCTGCCACAAGTGCTGGAGTGCAGCCTGGTCACCGGCATGGACGCCGACTACCAGCTCAAAGTGGTGGTGCCGGACATGGACCATTACCAGAAACTGCTGCTGGGGCACCTGACCCGGATCGATGGCGTTACCAGCGTGCGTTCGAGTTTTGTGCTGAACCAGGTGCTTAACAGCACTGAACTGCCGTTGACGCATCTGCGTAGCTGAAGCCCCCATCGCGAGCAGGCTCGCTCCCACAAGGAGTTGCGCCCTGACACAGATCCATTGTGGGAGCGAGCCTGCTCGCGATGGCGTCAGCCCAGGCGATGAATAGCTGCGACACACCGCCGCAGGCCAATCCTCCACCCGCCCCCCATGCCTTATACTCGCCGCGCCTTTTCAATCCCGCCCACGCCGGAGTGTCCTGATGGATCCTGCTGTCTTCGAAGAGTGGATGATGACCGGCCTGGTCAGCATCCTGATCATTTTCATGGGCTTCATCGTCTGGGACCTGGCGAAGAAGTCCAAGGCCGGGCGTTTTGGCTCGTTCATCCTGTTTTTCGTGCTGGGCCTCGGCGTGGCGGCGTTCATCATCAAAAGCGTGGTGATCGGCCTGATCGAATCCGGCGCGTTATAAGCGCGCCGGGACTTCTTTCCACTGCCCCTGGTCGAGCCCTTCGAGTGTCCAGTCGCCGATCCTGACCCGCACCAGGCGCAGTGTCGGCAAGCCCACTGCGGCAGTCATCCGCCGCACTTGGCGATTGCGCCCTTCGCGGATCACCAATTCCAACCAACTCGTCGGCACGCTTTTACGAAAACGCACCGGCGGGTTGCGTGGCCATAATTGCGGTTCGTCCAATGGGCGCGCCTCGGCCGGCAACGTCATGCCGTCGTTCAACTCCACGCCACCACGCAAACGCTGCAACTGTTCAGCGCTCGCCTCACCCTCGACCTGCACCCAATAGGTCTTGGCCAATTTGTGCTTGGGGTCGGCAATACGCGCCTGCAACTGCCCATCGTTAGTCAGCAACAGCAAGCCTTCGCTGTCCCGGTCCAGGCGTCCGGCCGGGTAGATACCCGGTATGTCGATAAAATCCTTGAGCGTCGCCCGCCCCTCACCGTCACTGAATTGCGTCAGCACATCGAAGGGTTTGTTGAACAGGATCAGCTTCGGCTCGGCCGGCGGAGCCTTGGCCACACGGCGCGGTGCGGCGATTGCAGGCTTCGCGCCAGGGCGACGGGAAGCAGGGCGTGGAGGACGGGGCATGGCAAATACAACATCTAACGGTCAGGGCCGACCATGCTAGTGGCCCGACCGTTAAATAACCACCATCCCCCTTCAACAGGGCATCAGCGGAACGGCGGCTCGTCGAAGCTGCGCAGCTTGCGCGAGTGCAACGAGTTGAGTTCGGTGCGCAGCAGGTCCAACGCCGCGATGCCGATTTTCAGGTGCTGGTTGACCGCTCGCTCATAGAACGCGTTGGCCGAGCCCGGCAATTTGATCTCGCTGTGCAACGGTTTGTCCGAGACGCACAGCAACGTGCCATAGGGCACCCGCAGGCGATAACCCTGGGCGGCGATGGTGCCGCTTTCCATGTCCACCGCCACGGCGCGGGACAGGTTGATCAGCGGCCGCTCCTGGGCCCAGCGCAATTCCCAGTTGCGGTCGTCATAGGTCAGCACGGTGCCGGTGCGCAGGCGTTTTTTTAGCTCGTCGCCCTTCTCGCCAGTGATGTTCGCCGCGGCCTGCTGAAGCGCCATCTGCACTTCGGCCAGGGCTGGAATCGGAATATTCGGCGGCACCACCCGGTCGAGGATCCCGTCGCGGCGCATGTAGGCGTGGGCCAGCACGTAGTCGCCGATGGTCTGGGACTGCCGCAGCCCGCCGCAATGGCCGATCATCAGCCAGCAATGCGGGCGCAGCACGGCGAGGTGATCGGTGATGTTCTTGGCGTTGGACGGGCCGACACCGATGTTCACCAGCGTCACGCCATGGCCGTCGCTGGCCTGCAAGTGATAGGCCGGCATCTGGTAGCGGTGCCAGACCACGCCAGCAGCGATGGCCGACGCTTCGCTGTGCTCCATGTTCTTGTCGATGATCACGTTACCCGGCAGGACCATGCGCACGAAACGCGGGTCGCTGCGCAGTTGCTCCAGGCCATGGACGATGAACTGGTCGACGTAGCGGTGGTAGTTGGTCAGCAGGATCCACGGCTGCACATGGCGCCAGTCGCTGCCGGTGTAATGCACCAGCCGGCGCAGGGAAAAGTCCACCCGCGCGGCGTCGAACAGCGCCAGGGGCAGCGGGTCGGTGTTTTCCCAATCATAGAGGCCGTCGGCGATGCCATCGGTGGCGGCCGACAGGTCGGTGCTGGGGAATACCCGCGCCAGCACGGCGGCGGTCACACCGGAGCCGGCCAGTTCGTCGCCTTGCTCCACCACGTACGGGTACGGAATGTTCTGCTCGCTGACCCCCACTTCCACGGTGACGGTAAAGTCGTGCATCAGCGGGACCAGCTGTTCCAGCAGATATTTACGGAACGCGGCGGGATGAGTGACGGTGACGCTGTAGGTGCCGGGCAACTGGACCTTGGCATAGGCACGCGTGGTTTGCGGGACTTCACCGTGGCAGTGATAGGTCAGGCGCAGGGCGGGATAACGAAACAATGCACGCTGCTCGGCATCCGGCTCGACGCGGTCCTTGAGATACCGCATCAGCGCCTGGTTCAGCGCGGTGGTCGCACGCTCGTGCAGGGCCGCCAGACGATCCACGGCTTGTTCGGCGGTTTGAACGACAATAAACGCTTCGGTCACGATCAGCTTCCTGTGTTCTGACTTGCAGGTCTTCATCTTGCCTGCATCGCCGCCCGACGGGAACAGTGGCGTACTTAGATGTTGCGTACGACTCAGGGCCACTGTGGGAGCGAGCCTGCTCGCGATAGCGGTGTATCCGTCACTACAGATGCTGAATGGGCCGACGCTTTCGCGAGCAAGCCCGCTCCCACAAGGTTCGGTGGCGTACTCCGATGCTGTGTACGACCCAGGTCCCACTGTGGGAGCGGGCTTGCTCGCGAAAGCGGTGTATCAGTCACTACAAATGCTGGATGGGCCGACGCTTTCGCGAGCAAGCCCGTTCCCACAAGGTTCGGTGGCGTACTCCGATGCTGTGTATGACTCAGGTCCACTGTGGGAGCGAGCCTGCTCGCGATAGCGGTGTATCAGTCACTACAGATGCTGGATGGGCCGACGTCTTCGCGAGCAGGCTCGCTCCCACAAGGTTTGGTGGCGTACTCCGATGCTGTGTACGACTCAGGTCCACTGTGGGAGCGGGCTTGCTCGCGAAAGCGGTGTATCAGTCACTACAAATGCTGGATGGGCCGACGCTTTCGCGAGCAAGCCCGCTCCCACAAGGTTCGGTGGCGTACTCCGATGCTGTGTACCACCTCAGGTCCACTGTGGGAGCGAGCCTGCTCGCGAAAGCGGTGTATTAGCCACCACACATGCTGAATGGGCCGACGTCTTCGCGAGCAGGCTCGCTCCCACAGGGGCCTGTGCCGACCTGAGTCTTCTTAAAAGCCGTGCGGGGTCGAGCGGGCGACGATGGCCTCGACATTCAAGCCCCTCGGCAAGGCACCGTACACCCGGCCGGTCGAACCCAGGCGGCTGGCGATGAACGCATCGCTGACTTCGCTATTGCCCGCTTCGAGTAACAGCTTGGCTTGCAGGCCCACGGCGATGTCTTCGGTCAATTGTCGGGCGCGGTACTGGATGTCGTCGGTGTCCTTGAACGCGGCGTGCAATTGATCGATATGGCGGGCCAGGCGCTTGTCGCCGTGGCCGTCGCCCAACTCATTGAACAAGACCTCCAATACACCGGGTTCCTTGGACAAGGCGCGCAACACATCGAGGCACTGCACATTACCGGAACCCTCCCACGTCGAGTTGACCGGTGCCTCCCGGTACAGGCGCGGCAGGATGCTGTCCTCGACGTAGCCAGCGCCGCCCATGCATTCGGCGGCTTCGTTGATCATCGCGGGGGCGCGCTTGCAGATCCAGTACTTGCCCACCGCCGTCACCAGCCGGGCGAACTTGGCCTCGTGCTCATCGTTCAAGTGGTCCAGCGCCCGGCCCATGCGCAGGCTCAGGGCCAGGGCGGACTCGCTTTCCAGCGCCAGGTCCGCCAGGACGTTTTGCATCAGCGGCTGTTCGCTCAACAGCTTGCCACCGACCTTGCGGTGCGCGCAGTGATGGCTGGCCTGGGTCAGCGCCTGGCGCATCAGCGCGCTGGAACCGACCATGCAATCGAAGCGGGTCATGGCGACCATCTCGATAATCGTCGGCACGCCTCGGCCCTCCTCACCGACCATCCAGGCCAGGGCGCCACGGAACTCGACTTCGCTGGAGGCGTTGGAACAGTTGCCCAGTTTGTTCTTCAAGCGCTGGATGTAGAACTGATTGCGCGTGTCGTCGGGGCGATGGCGCGGCAGCAGGAAACAGGTCAGGCCCTTGTCGGTCTGGGCCAAGGTGAGGAAGGCGTCGCACATCGGCGCCGAACAGAACCATTTGTGGCCCACCAGTTCATAGGCCTGGCCCGGGCCGCTGGCGCCCACCGGATAGGCCTTGGTGGTGTTGGCGCGTACATCGGTGCCGCCCTGTTTTTCGGTCATCGCCATGCCCAGGGTCACCCCGGCCTTGTGGGCCATGCCGACGTTGCGCGGGTCGTATTCGGTGGCCAGCACCTTCGGCACCCAGCGCTCGGCCAGGTCCGGCTGCAAGCGCAGCGCCGGCACGCTGGCAAACGTCATGGTCAGCGGGCAACCGGTGCCGGCTTCGGCCTGGCTGTGCAGGTAGGTCATCGAGGCGCGGGCGACATGCGCACCCGGCTGTGGCTGGGCCCAGGGCAAACTGGGCAGGCCATGTTCAATGGCGGTGCGCATCAACTGGTGATAAGCGGGATGGAATTCCACCAGGTCGATGCGATGGCCATAACGGTCATGGCTGGAGAACACCGGCTTGTTCTGGTTGGCGAGGAAGCCTGCTTCCATCAACGGCCCACCGGCCAGCGCCCCATACGCATCGATCCGCGCCTGCGCCCAACCAGCGCCAAAGCGCTGCGACCACTGTTGCAGCGGCAGGTCGATGCGGTACAGGTTGGCGCCATCCAGGGACGGCGGCTGATTGGTGACGTCGTGGGTTTCAGCGAACTGATGCAGGTTCATGACAGGGCTCCTCGATCGGCAGGGATTCAGTTAAGCACCGCCTCCAGGCCGAACAAAGTGTCATATGCGCCTAAATATCGGCGCTTTCGCCCTGCCTTGGGCACAGTACCCGACGCTGGAGCGTCGCCTGCAATGCCTCGAATTTCACCGGTTTGCCCAGGTAATCGATCAACGCGCCCGACGGGCAGCACGCCTGGCCCAGGTTCGGGCTGACTACCAGCACCGGCAGCTCTTCACAGCCGGATAAAGCGCGGATCTGGCAGCAAACCGACACACCGTCCAACGGCGGCAATTGGCAATCGAGCAGTACCGCATCGAAGCGCTCGCCGTGCAGCAGCTCCAGCGCGGCGCGGCCGCTGTCGGCGGTGCGCACCCGATAACCCAGCTTGAGCAACATGCCGCGCATGACCAACTGATCGATGTTGTTGTCATCCGCCAGCAGCACCGTGCAATCCTGGGGCTGGCGCGAGCCCTGGCGGGCCCCGAAGGAAAACGGCGTCGGGACCGCCGCTGGCAGGGCGACGTCAAATTCCACGTCCAGCTGGAAACGGCTGCCGCGACCGGGCTCGGACGTGTGGGTCAGGCGTCCGCCCAGCAGTTCCACCAATTGCCGACAGATCGCCAGGCCAACGCCGAGACCGCCGTATTCCCGGGTCATCGAGCCGTCGAGCTGGAAGAAGCGCTGGTACAAGGTCGCTTCCCCCAGGTCGGTAAAACCGATGCCGGTGTCGATGACGGCGAAAGACAACACCACCCGACCAAACTCCGTCGGCCGGCCGCTGACACGCAGGGCCAGGCCGCCCACCCGGGTGAACTTGATGGCGTTGTCCAGCAGGCATTCCAGGCTTTGGGCCAGTTTGCCGCTGTCGCCGAGCAAGCGGTCCGCCAGGCCCGGGGCTACGTCGACCTTGAAATCCAGGCCCTTGGCCGCGGCATTGGCGCCGAACTGCACCTGCAGCGCATCGACCACCCCGCGCAGGCTGAACGGCGCCGGATAGACCCTGAGCTTGCCGGCCTGCAACTCGGTGAGGGTGAGCATGCCGTTGACCATGCGCATCATGTCCCGCGCCGAACCGGCGGCGGTCTGTTGATACTGGGTCAGTTCCTCGTCCATCTCGACGGTTTCCATCAACTCCAGGGAGCCGATCACGCCATTCATCGGCGTGCGCAGTTCGTGGGTCAAGGTGGCGAGGAATTCATCCTTGAGCTTGTTGCCGTGGGCCAGTTGCTGGTTGAGCACTTCGAGCTTCTGCCCGGCGTCCAACAGGGTCTGGGCCTGCTGTTCGCGCATGGCATTGATGCGATCGGCCAGGGCCAGGGACAACAGCGCCACTTCGATGGCCGAGCCGATCTGGCTGGCGTACATGGTCAGGAAGACGTTCGGCAGGTAACCCAGCACCATCAAGGTATTGATGATGCCTCCCAGCAGAAACGCCGACCAGGCAATGATGAAATAACGCGCCACCCGCAGGCCACGCCACCAGGCGAACAGCCCGGCGGCGAAGATAGCCACCGTGAACACCAGCGCCAACGCCGTGGCCAGGCGCAGCGCCAGGGCATAGCTGGTCATCAGCGACAGGCCGACCACCACGGCGCTGTAGGCGATCAATGCGAGCAGCAAGCGATCCATCCAGCGGCCATGCTGGGCGGTTTGCAGGAAGCTGCGGGCAAACTGGCTGCCGAACAGCCCCGCGCAACCGATGAAGAACGGTGTCGCGGCGTTGGCCCACCAGGGGTTGTCCGGCCAGAAGTATTCGACGGCGGCGCCGTTGACCGACAACTGGTACAGGCCGAACGAGGCAATATAGAAGATGTAATAGAGGTAGCTGGTATCGCGCACGCTCAGGTAGATGAACAGGTTGTACACCAGCATACCCAGCAGCACGCCATAGATGATGCCCAGCACATACAGGCGCACCGGCTGTTGCTCGAGGTACGCGGTGCTCGACCACAGCGTCAACGGCGCCTGGATCGAACCCTGGCTTTGCAGGCGCAGGTAGACGGTCTGCCGCTGCTCGGGCTTGAACGCCAGGCTGAACAAGTAATTGTTCTGGCGGATTTCGCGATTGGCGAATGGCAACGCGTCACCGGTCTGGCGAACCAGGCGATAGGCTCCCGCCGCGTCGGGCAGGTACAAATCGAGGTGGTCCAGCGGCGGGTACGCCAGCTCCAGCAGCCAGGTGCGCTGGGCGTCCGGATTGGCGGGGCGATAGTGCAGGTCGATTTTCAGCCAGAAGGCTGACCGGGAGTAACCGGCGTTCAGCGTGGTTTTATCGTGGGGTTTGAAAGCACCCGCCGCGGATTGGGCCAGGACCTCGTCAATAGTGGCCGTGCCGGCCGCGTCTTCGAACACTTGCAGGGCATGGCCCAAGGGCAGGCTTTGGGTGAATTCATCGAATTCGAGGGCACTTGCCAGCGAGGGCAAGCACAGCAGCAACATCAGCAAATAGCGCATTTAAGCCCCAGCGTGGCCTGTCCGGTTGAGTCAGGAAGCCCCCCATTCCCTGAGTAGACGTAAAACCGGCATTACCTGTTATGTGTTGGATCCATCTCTAGCATAGCCGTTGATGGCCAATTTGCACCATTGAAATTTTTCCGACAGAGGGCTCTAGAACGGGCGTTTCAGAGCAAAGCATTGAGATAGAGCTGTTGCATTGGTCAGGTCGCAATTTCGTCGGCGCGGAGTTCTATTGTGGCGAGGGGATTTATCCCCGTTGGGCTGCACAGCAGCCCCAATAATTGTCGCCGCGCTATACCAGCCAGTTTGAATGGGGGCGCTTCGCACCCCAGCGGGGATAAATCCCCTCGCCACAGATGACCTCCATCATCACAGGTACACGCCGACCAGACGGGTTTGGTGGTAAGCTCGCGCACCATGAATATCTACAGCTCTCGCCCCGTTGTCCTCTGTCTCTCCGGCCATGATCCCAGTGGTGGCGCCGGCTTGCAGGCAGATATCGAAGCCCTGCTCGCCCAGGGTTGTCACGCCGCCCCGGCCGTTACCGCATTGACCGTGCAAGACACCGTCAACGTCAGCGATTTCCGTGTGCTCGACCGTGAGTGGGTGCTGGCGCAAGCCAATGCCGTGCTCAACGATGCCCAAGTGGCAGCAGTCAAGCTGGGAATGCTCGGCTCACTGGAAATGGTCGACACGGTGGTCGAACTGCTCCAGGCGCACCCGCACCTGCCGATGGTCTGCGACCCGGTGCTGCGCGCCGGCGGTGGTGGGCGCCTGGGCAAGGATGAGGTCGGCTACGCCATGCGCGAACGCCTGTTGCCCCTGGCGATCATCGCCACCCCCAACCTGCCTGAAGCACGCATCCTCGCCGAACTGCCCGACGGCAGCGCCGACGAGTGCGCGGAAAAACTGCTGCCCTTCGTCAAACACCTGTTGATCACCGGTGGCCACGGCGACGAACATGAAGTCCATAATCGCCTGTACAGCCGCGATGGCCGCCGCGAAACCTTTACCTGCCAGCGCTTGCCTGGCAGCTACCACGGTTCCGGCTGCACCCTGGCCAGCGCCCTCGCCGGTCGGCTGGCCCAGGGCGAACAGCTCGCCAGCGCCGTCAAGACAGCGCTGGACTACACCTGGCGCACCTTGCGCGATGCCGAACAACTGGGCAAAGGCCAGTTCGTCCCGCGTCGCCTGCCGCTGGATTTCTGCTCGTAGCACCGGAGGCCTGTGGAATGAAATTACGTGGCCTTTACGCCATCACCGATAGCCAATTGCTGGCCGGCAAGTTCCTCGCTTATGTAGAAGCAGCGCTGGAAGGTGGCGTGACCCTGCTGCAATACCGCGACAAAAGCAGCGACGAGGCCCGCCGCCTGCGGGAAGCCGAAGCCCTGCGCAACCTGTGCGAACGCTACAAGACCCAGTTGATCATCAACGACGACGCCGAGCTGGCCGCACGCCTGGGCGTCGGCGTGCACCTGGGCCAGACCGACGGCCCGTTGGCGCCGGTACGGGCATTGCTCGGGCACAAGGCAATCGTCGGCGCCACCTGCCACGCCAGCCTGGCATTGGCCGAACAGGCCGCCAGCGAAGGCGCCACCTATGTCGCGTTCGGGCGCTTCTTCAATTCCAACACCAAGCCCGGCGCCCCCAGCGCAAACCTTGAACTGCTCGAACAGGCACACATCAAACTGCATATCCCGATCTGCGCCATTGGCGGCATCACCCTGGAGAACGCCGCCCCGCTGGTGGCCCACGGGGTCGACCTGCTGGCGGTGGTCCACGGCCTGTTCGGCGCCGACAGCACCACTGAAGTGACGCGCCGTGCCCGCGCCTTCAACGCGCTGCTGCAGATCAAATAGTCCATTTTTCGTTTTCGAGAGCCCAACCATGTCCCGTTCCGAAACCCTGTTTGCCAATGCCCAGAAACACATCCCCGGCGGCGTGAACTCGCCTGTTCGCGCGTTCAAGAGCGTCGGCGGCACCCCGCTGTTCTTCAAGCACGCCGAAGGCGCGTACGTCACTGACGAAGACGACAAGCGCTATGTCGACTACGTCGGCTCCTGGGGCCCGATGATCCTCGGCCACAGCCATCCGGACGTGCTGGATGCGGTGCGCAAACAATTGGTCCACGGCCTGTCCTACGGCGCCCCGACCGCGATGGAAACCGAGATGGCCGACCTGGTCTGCTCGATCGTGCCGTCGATGGAAATGGTGCGCATGGTCAGCTCCGGCACCGAGGCGACCATGAGCGCAATCCGCCTGGCGCGGGGCTACACCGGTCGCGACAGCATCATCAAGTTCGAAGGCTGCTACCACGGCCACTCCGACAGCTTGCTGGTCAAGGCCGGCTCCGGCGCACTGACCCAAGGCGTGCCGAGTTCGGCCGGCGTACCCGCAGCCTTCGCCAAGCACACCCTGACCCTGCCGTTCAACGACCTCGAAGAAGTCGAGAAGATGCTCGGCGAAGTCGGCCAGGAAGTGGCGTGCATCATCGTCGAGCCGGTGGCCGGCAACATGAACTGCGTACCACCGGCGCCGGGTTTCCTCGAAGGCCTGCGCAGCCTGTGCGACCAGCATGGCGTGGTGTTGATCTTCGACGAAGTGATGACTGGCTTTCGCGTGGCCCTCGGCGGCGCCCAGGCCCATTACGGCGTCACGCCGGACCTGAGCACCTTTGGCAAGATCATCGGCGGCGGCATGCCGGTGGGCTGCTTCGGCGGCAAACGCAAGATCATGGAGTGCATCGCCCCGCTGGGCCCGGTTTACCAGGCGGGTACGCTGTCGGGCAACCCGTTGGCCATGGCCGCCGGCCTGACCACGCTACGCCTGATCAGCCGCCCGGGCTTCCACGCCGAACTGACCGACTACACCACCCGCCTGCTCGACGGCTTGCAGATCCGCGCCGATGCGGCCGGCATCCCCTTCGTGACCACCCAGGCGGGCGGCATGTTCGGCCTGTATTTCAGCGGCGCCGATGACATCGTCACCTTCGAAGACGTCATGGCCAGCGATGCCGATCGGTTCAAGCGTTTCTTCCACCTGATGCTCGACGGCGG
This sequence comes from Pseudomonas sp. SWRI179, assembly GCF_014268705.1. NCBI lineage: Bacteria > Pseudomonadati > Pseudomonadota > Gammaproteobacteria > Pseudomonadales > Pseudomonadaceae > Pseudomonas > Pseudomonas sp. SWRI179. Next base: position 12,524 of record NZ_JABWRA010000091.1, read on the forward strand.
CGTGTACCTGGCCCCGAGTGCGTTCGAAGCCGGCTTCACCTCCATCGCTCATGGCGAGACCGAGCTGAAGATTACCCTCGACGCGGCCGAACGGGCCTTCGCGGCACTGAAGTAAGGCTGTGGATAACTGACGCTGGCTGACGCCGGCGTCAGTGATTGCTGACAACCCCCCGCCCTTTTCCTACGTATTTATGCCCGAAGCTGCTATTAGCATTCCCTCGCAGCAGAAAAACGAGTAAAGACTTTGTAAGGATGGCCCCGCTTATTTCATAATGCGCGCTTATTGGATCCCCTGGAGGGTCCGCGCGCCCCTCAGAGGTAAGTCGATTCCCATGAACCGCACCGGCCGCACCCTTGCCTTGGGCTGCCTGTTGCTCCTTCAGCCGCTGCTGGCGAATGCACAGGCAGGCGGCAACTCGTTGTTGATCCCGGCGCTGGGCCGTTGCACGCTCAACACCCAGCCACAAGATCTCGCACCGGCACTCGACGCCTGTCAAAAAGCGGCGGACGCAGGTGATGCACAAGCGCAATACGAGTTGGGCGAGTTCTACTACGAAGGCAAGACTGCACCGCGCGACCTCAAGCAAGCCCTCAACTACTTCGAAAAAGCCTCGCTGCAAGGCCATGCCCAGGCGCAATTCAAGCTCGGCGGCATGTTCTTCCATGGCGAAGGCGTGCCGGCCAACAACGTCCAGGCCTACATCGTACTGAAGATGGCCGCGGTCAACGGCGCCGAAGAAGCCCTGGACACCGCCGACGAAGTCGCCGAGCAGATGCCTCGCGATGAATTGGAAGTGGCGACCCAGGTGCTGGGGCAGATCTTTCGCAAATACCTGATGGAATTGCAGAACGCCGATGGGCGTACGCCTTTTTCGCCGTTGCCCTGAATCCACCACGGCCTTCTGTGGCGAGGGGATTTATCCCCGCTGGG
>NZ_JABWRA010000092.1:0-12548 GCF_014268705.1 Pseudomonas sp. SWRI179
CAGCTCCTACAGGGAACAGTCGAGCGGGAGCAATCTCTGGCCACGGGTCCATGTTGGCGTCCGGGTACCTGCAAGCAGGCTGTACGGAGTGAGAAAAACTAACAGTTCTGATAGTTCTCCAACCGACGCCAAGGGAGTAGAACTATGGCCCACAGCTCCCAATCTCATGCTTGCCGGTGTTTCGTATGACTCAGACCATAACGAACGATCCAGCAAACCCTAGCCAACAACGTACCGTGTTGCTGGCGGTGGATCTCAAAAACTCGGTACTCGTTGAAGTCGATGCGGGCAATACCAATCGCATCGCATACTCGCCGTACGGTCACCAGTCGGCGCAGCATGAGGTGATATCCCAATTGGGGTTCAATGGCGAACGGCGTGAAACGATGCCCGGATGGTATTTCCTGGGTAATGGCTACCGCGTCTACAACCCACGCCTGATGCGCTTTCATAGCCCGGACAATATGAGTCCGTTTGGTAAGGGTGGGTTGAATTCGTATATGTATTGCGGTGGGGAGCCGGTGATGAATTCGGATCCGACGGGACACCATTTTGGCTGGCCTTCGGTCGTTATGCAGAAATTTATTGGCGGGCTGCGAACTGCCATAAATCGGACCACCAGCGTTGCGACAACATCAGCTAGTCGGGCGGCTAGCAATATCGGTAGCGTTATCTCAACTATTTCCGGTGGCACAAGTCGAGCAAGAAAAGCGGTCAGTATGTTCGTCACCCAAAAAATAGGGACGACGCAGACAGTGCCGCAGCAGCTTATGCCACTCCACGCTCATACCGCTACTACACGTACTTCGACAATCTCACGCATCCAACCTTCCCCTCCCCGCACCCTAGTGCGACAGCAACCTACCTACCGATCCCAACAACGTCTCCAGCAGGCAAGCAAAGACGCCAGGAAGCAACTCAGTGATGAGCGTGAATTCGTTGCAATCAAGCAAGCCAAAGAGATCCGTAACCAAAGGTTGGCTGAAATCAAGCGTCATTTAGGTGACTAACCCCTTTTCACCGCTGCATCCCCCAACGCTTCACCGTCACCCGCTCCAAACTGTCGAACACCAGGTTCTCCACCAGCAACCCGATGAGGATCACCACCGCCAACCCGGCAAACACCTTGTCGGTGTACAACTCGTTGCGGTTCTGGAAGATGTACCAACCCAAACCGCCCTTTCCGCTGGTCGCACCGAACACCAGTTCGGCAGCGATGAGGGTGCGCCAGGCAAAAGCCCAGCCGATCTTCAGCCCGGCGAGGATCGACGGCAGCGCCGCCGGGATCAGGATGAACAAAACAAAGCGCAGGCCCTTGAGCCCGTAGTTGCGCCCGGCCATGCGCAGCGTTTCCGACACGCCAAGAAACCCCGCATACATATTCAACGCCAACGCCCACAGCACCGAATGCACCAGCACGAAAATCAGGCTGTTCTGCCCCAGGCCAAACCACAGCAGCGCCAAAGGCAACAGGGCGATGGCCGGCAGCGGGTTGAACATCGACGTCAGGGTGCTGAGCAGGTCGCGGCCTAGCTGCGTCGACACCGCCAGGGTGGTCAAGCCAAACGCCAGGACGATGCCCAGCAAATAACCCTTGAGCAGCACCACCAGGGAAATCCACACCTTGCCCAGCAGCTCGCCACTGAGCAAACCGTCATACAACGCGTTGGCGGTTTGCAGGAAACTCGGCAGCAGCAGGTCATTGTTCTGGTATCGGGCCACGCCCTCCCACACCAGCGCCAGCAGTAACAGGATCAGGCTTTTGCGCAACCAACCCTGTTGCCAGAGGCGCTGGCCCAAGGGCAACTCGCGCTCCAATGGCACGTGGGTCAGCGGCTGCAGGTCGACTTCGTATTCTTCGCGCGCAGGCGATAACTGGCTCATAAACACTCTCTTTTCAAATCCTGGCACCGCCCCGTAGGAGCTGCCGAGCGAAGCGAGGCTGCGATCTTTCCCCTGACGCTTGAGTCTCGGACGAAAGATCAAAAGATCGCAGCCTCGTTGCACTCGACACCTCCTACAGGGTCAGTAGGCGATACGGATGTCGGTGAAATCCAGCTCACGCTCGGCGTCCGGCGACTGGCCTTGCTCGAACAGCAACGAATGAATCCGCCGCGCCGTGTGCTGGAAACCCACGCCGCCGAGGCTGTGCAGGTCGTATTGATGGCTGTGGATTTCCGCCCTCACCCGTCCCGGGTGCGGCGACAACAGCAAAATACGATTGCCCACCACCAATGCCTCTTCAATGGAGTGGGTGACGAACAACAGGGTGAAACGCACCTCCTCCCAGAGCAGCAGCAATTCCTCCTGCATCTTGCGTCGGGTCAGGGCATCGAGGGCGGCAAAGGGCTCGTCCATCAAGAGGACTTTTGGTTGCATCGCCAACGCGCGGGCAATGGCGACGCGGGCCTTCATGCCGCCGGACAAGGTGTGGGGGTAGGCATCGGCAAACGCCGCCAGGCCGACCTTGTCGAGATAATGCAGCGCCCGCTCCTCGGCTTCGCGACGCTTGAGCGTGCCCGACGCCAGCAGCGCGAACATCACGTTCTGCTTGACGGTTTTCCACGGCGGCAATTGGTCGAACTCCTGGAACACCACGATGCGATCCGGGCCTGGCGCTCGGACGGTTTGGCCTTGCAAGCGGATCTCACCTTCGCACGGTGCGATGAAACCACCAATGGCCTTGAGCAGCGTGGACTTGCCGCACCCGGACGGGCCGAGCAATACAAAGCGGTCCGCCGGATCGACCTCGAAACTCACCTGATGGGTGGCCCGCACCACACGCTGTGGGGTGCGGTATTCCAGGCTGACGTTATCCACTGACAACAGCGCAGTGTCAGCGGACGTGGCGTTGCTGGCCGCGTGGCCTTGCAATGGCGCGTTCATGACGATCAGCTCCCCTGCAACGGCTTGGCGTCCTGGAAGAAATAATCTTCCCACGACGCCGGTTTGTGCTTGATGGCGCCGACGCGGTAGAGGAACTCCGCCAGCGGGTAGGTGTTTTTCGGGGTGACGGTGAATTCGATCTGCGGGTTGTCGATGATCTTCAGCAAGGTCGCCCGGTCGATCTTGGCCTTGGTCACACGCAGGTAGGTGTCCGCCGCCGCGCCTTTGTCCTTTTGGGCGAACTCGGCCGCTTCGGTCAGGGCCTCGACGAAGGCCTTGTAGGTCTTCGGGTTTTGGTCGCGGAATTTCTCGGTGGCGAACAGCACCGTGGGTGAATTCGGCCCGAGCACGTCATAGGAATTGAGTACGACGTGGACGTTGGGATTTTGCAGGGCCTGGTCCTGGAACGGTGGATTGGAAAAGTGCCCGGTCAACTCGGTGCCGCCAGCAATCAACGCGGCCGTGGCGTCCGGGTGCGGGACGGCCAGGGTGTACTTGTCGAGGCGATTGAAGTCCTTGTCGCCCCACTGCTTGGCGGCAGCGAATTGCAGGAACCGCGATTGCACCGACACTCCCACCGCTGGGACCGCGATGCGGTCCTTCTCAGTGAAGTCGGCGATGGTCTTGACGTTCGGGTTGTTGCTCAACAGGTAATAGGGAAAGTTGCCCAGGGAGGCCACGGCCTTGACGTTCTGCTTGCCACGGGTGCGGTCCCAGACCGTCAGCAGCGGCCCGACGCCAGCCCCGGCAATGTCGATGGAACCCGACAGCAACGCATCGTTGACTGCCGCGCCGCCTGATAGCTGGGTCCAGTCGACCTTGATGTCGATGCCCTCCTCCTTGCCATGCTTCTCGATCAATTGCTGGTCGCGGACCACGTTCAGCAACAGGTAAACGATGCCGAACTGTTCGGCGATGCGAATCTCGCCCTCGGCGTGGGCGCTGGCGGGCGCGACGAGGCTGCCGGCCAGCAAACTGAACCCCAGGCCGATGGCGGCGGCCAGCGGGGCAAAAGCAATGCGTGTGGACATGGTGATTCTCCGGGCTTTTTGCGCGAGGCGCAGCCGATCAGAAAGGGGCGTCGCCCTGGATGGTGGTACGGTACAGCTTGCGGCGCAGATGACTCGGGCAACCGGCGGCGAGGTGAATCAGCGAGCGGTTGTCCCAGAACACCAAGTCGTGGGGCTGCCATTGATGGCGATAGATGTTCTGCGGCAGCACGCTGTGGGCATACAGCTCCGTCAGGATGGCTTTGCTTTCGTCTTCCGGCAGGCCGACGATGCGGGTGGTGAAGCCTTCGCTGACGAACAACGCCTTTCGCCCGGTTTCCGGGTGGGTGCGGACGATGGGATGCACGACTTCGGCGACCTGGGCCAGTTGCTCAGGCGTGAGCGTCGGGCGCCAGTTGCCTTCGAATTTAGTCTCGCTGTAGCGCGCAGTGTAGGAGTGCGCCGCCGAACGGCCCTCCACCGCTTTGCGCAGCGCTTCCGGCAACCCGTCCCAGGCCTTGTGCATGTCAGCGAACAGCGTATCGCCGCCTTCGCTTGGCAGCTCCTGGGCATGAAGCATCGAGCCGAGGCTGGGCAGTTCTTTATAGGAAAGGTCTGAATGCCAGAACTTGCCGGCGTCCCCCAGGCCGATGGACTGGCCGTTTTCGATGATGTTGGAAACGATGAGAATCTCGGGATGCCCGGCCAGCAAGAACTGCTTGAGCACATGGATCTGCAGCACGCCAAAACGACGGCTGAAAGCGATGTGCTGTTCGGGTGTGATGCGTTGATCGCGGAACACCACGACGTGATAGTCCAGGTGGGCGCGGTGGATGCGGGCGAAATCCTGGTCGTTGATGGGTCTGGACAAGTCCAGGCCAACGATCTCGGCGCCTACGGCATCGGGGAATGGACGGATGTCGAACGACTGCGGCGCGATGTTCGCGGCATTTGAAGCTGGAGAAAAAGAGACGGCTGGCATACATCACTCCCACGCACGGCGCGCTTGAATGGGCGCGCAATCGATCAAAAACTCACGGCGTTACCGTGTTGGTTTGTGTCGTGCGGCGCGCCGATTGGTCGGCAGGTACGCAGGGGGATGACTTTAAAGGTATAAGAACAGTAATTTAAATACCGTTAACGAATAACTATATGGCTTTTGGCTAGAGCTGCAAAACCAAATGTGGGAGCGGGCTTGCTCGCGAATGCGTCGGGTCAGCTACATATACATTGACTGATAAACCACCTTCGCGAGCAAGCCCGCTCCCACAGGGGTTTAAGGGTTAGCCCCACACTGTGGCGAGGGAGCTTGCTCCCGCTGGGGCGCGCAGCGGCCCCAAAAAAAGCGATGAGTGCTGCGCACTCAAGCGGGAGCAAGCTCCCTCGCCACAAAAGCTACCAAGCCACAAAATAATCAACTACTCGGCATTACCGCTCGTGCAACGCCTCGGACCGGGCCTTGATGATTGGCTTGAGCAGGTAGCTGAGCACGGTTTTCTTGCCGGTGATGATGTCCACCGACGCCACCATCCCAGGGATGATCAGCAAGGGCTTTTCAGGCGTGCCCAGATGGCTGCGTTCGGTGCGCAGCTTGATGATGTAGTAGGTGGTCTTCTTGTCTTCATCGGTGATGGTGTCGGCACCGATCTGTTCCAGCTTGGCTTTCATCCCACCGTAGATGGTGTAGTCGTACGCCGTGAATTTCACCGTGGCGTCCTGGCCGGGGTGCAGGAAGGCGATGTCCTGGGGACGGATTTTCGCTTCCACCAGGAGGGTGTCGTCCAGCGGCACGATTTCCACCAGGTCGCTGCCGGGCTGGATCACGCCGCCGATGGTGTTCACCAGCAGTTTATTGACAATGCCGCGCACCGGCGAGGTCACCAGGGTACGGCTCACGCGGTCTTCCAAGGCCTTGCCGGTGGCTTGGGCCTTGTTCAGGTCGGTGCGTGCTTCGTTGAGTTGGGTCAGGGCTTCGCTGCGGAACTTGCCGCGGGTCTCGTCGATCTTGCGCTGCACTTCCTTGATCGCCGATTCGGCGCGAGGAATCGCCAGCGTCGTGGCGTCCAGTTGCCCACGGGTCTCGACTTCGGCGCGCTTGAGCCGCAGCACTTCCACCGGCGACACCGCGCCTTGGGCCACCAGCGGCTCGGACATGTTGATTTCCTGGCGTTGCAGCGCCAGGCCGGAGCGGTACTGCGCCTGCTTGGAGACGAACTCACGCAGTTCCTGCTGGCGCTGGATCAACTGCTCCTGCAAGCCACCGATTTCATCGTGCAATTGCTGGCGACGGCTGATGTACAGCGACTCTTCGCTGGCGGCCTGGCCCGGCACCGCCTTGAGCACATCGGCCGGGAAGTTCAGTGGCCGGTCATCAACCTCGGCACTCAGGCGTTCGACCCGCAACAGCATCGACAGGCGATCCGCTTCGGTTTCGCCGACGTTGGAGACAAACCGCGTGTCGTCCAGGCGAATCAACGACGCGCCGGCCTCGACGATCTGCCCTTCCTTCACGAACAGCTCTGCGACGATGCCGCCTTCCAGGTTCTGGATCTTCTGGATCTTGGACGAGGGGATCGCCTTGCCGTCGCCCTTGGTCACTTCGTCGATCTCGGCGAAGTTGGCCCACAGCGCCAGGAACACAAAGAAGCCGATGATGCCCCAGATTGTCAGGCGCACCACCCGGGGAGCGTCCTCGATCAGGGCTTTGTTGACCTCGGGCAGCGGTTGGCCATGCAGTGAATCGGAACCTTTGAAGTAACGACCCACAGCGCCCTTGAAACCTGATTTAAGCAACACTGATCTGCCCCTTTTTCAACGCTTCCATGACGGCGGCTTTCGGGCCATCGGCGAGGATCTGTCCACGGTCGATCACCAGCAGGCGGTCCACCAGGGACAGCAAGGAGGCCCGGTGCGTCACCAACAGCACGGTCTTGTTTTCCACCACGGCGGCCAGGCGCTGTTTCAGGCGTTCTTCACCGGTGTTGTCCATGGCGCTGGTGGGTTCGTCCAGCAGCAGGATCGGCGGGTTGAGGAGCAACGCGCGAGCCAGGGCGACGTTCTGGCGCTGGCCGCCAGACAGGTTCTGCCCGCGCTCGCCGACTTGCAGTTCATAGCCTTGCGGATGCAGGCGGGCGAATTCATGCACGCCGGCCAGCTCAGCAGCCTGGAGCACCAGTTCGTCTTCGACGTAACGGGCGCCGGAGGTCAGGTTGTCCCGCAGGGTCCCGGCCAGCAATTGGATGTCCTGGGGCACGTAGCCAATGTTGTAGCGCAGCTCGCTGACGTCGATCTGGCGGATGTCCACGCCGTCCACCAGCAAGGCGCCGTCATCGGGCTGATAAAGGCCCACCAGCAACTTGGCCAGGGAACTCTTGCCCGAGCCGCTGCGACCGATGATGCCAATCTTCTCGCCCGGCTTGATCACCAGGTTGATGTTCTTCAGCGCGGGGTTCTGCTGGTTCGGGTAGGTGAAGTTCAACTGCCGGCATTCAACGGCGCCCTGCAATACCTTGCGACTCAGCGGGCGCTCGTCGAAATTGCGCTCCTGGGGCAGCTCCATCATCTGGTCGACCGAGGTCATGGTCACCCGCGCCTGCTGGTAACGCGTCAGCAGGCCCGACAACGAGGCCAACGGGCTGAGGGCGCGGCCGCTGAGCATGTAGCAGGCCACCAGCCCACCCATGCTCAGGTTGCCGGCGATGATCAGGTAAACCCCGAAGACGATCATGATCACCCCGGCCAATTGCTGGATCAGCAAGGTGATGTTCATCGCCAGGCCGGACAGCATCTTCACCCGCAGTTCGAGGCGACTGAGGGTGCCGATGGTCTGTTCCCATTGGTACTGGCGCTCGCTCTCGGCGTTGTTGACCTTCACCGCGTCCAGCCCAGCGAGAGTTTCGATCAGGCTCGACTGGCGCTCGGCGCCCAGGGCCATGGTGCGTTCCATGGTCGCGACCAACGGCTTCTGCAAGGCATAGCCGATCAGCAGGGCAATCGGGAACGCCAGCACCGGAATCCACACCAGGTGCCCACCGATAATCGCGATGACCATGAAGATCAGCAGGGTGAACGGCAAATCGATCAGGCTGGTGAGGGTGAGCGAGGCGAGGAAGTCCCGCAGGCTCTGGAATTCATGGATGTTCTGGGCAAAGCTGCCGACCCGCGCCGGGCGGTGTTTCATGGCCATGCCGACGATGCGCTCGAACAGCGTCGCCGAAATGATCAAGTCGGTTTTCTTGCCCGCTAGGTCCAGGCAGAGGCTGCGCAGCATCTTGAGGATCAGGTCGAAGACATAGGCGCCGGTGATGCCGACGGCCAATACCCACAGGGTCGATTCGGCCTGGTTCGGCACGACGCGGTCGTAGACGTTCATCACGAACAGCGGCGCGGCCATGGCGATGATGTTGATCAACAGGCTGGCGGCGATGGCATCGGCGTACAGCCAACGGGAGCGCTTGAGGGTGTCGCGAAACCACGAACGCGCCCGGGGAATGAGCGTGCCGTGGTTAACGTCAAATTTATGCTGCGGTTGGGCGAAGAACACCTTGCCGCTGTAGTCATCGGCCAGCAGCTCGCGGCTGACGGTCACCTCACCGCCGTCGCTTTCGCTGAGCAGCAATCGCGCCTGGTCGTCACCGACCCAGCCCAGCAGCACGGCGCTGCGGCCGTCTTTAAGCAGCAGCAGCGCCGGCATGGCGATGGTCGGAATTTGCTCGAGCTTGCGTTGCAACACCCGCCCTTGCAGACCGGCACGGGCTGCCGCGCGCGACAATAATTCGACGCTCAGCCGTTGCTTGGGCAGCGGCAGGCCGGTGGTGAGCATCGCCGCGCTGGCCGGCTTCTGATGCAGCATGCAGAGCGCCAGCAGACCGTCCAGCAGCGGGTCGTCGTGCAGCGTGCGCGGGTCATGAACTAGTTCGACTGGACTGACTTCTGATTCCACGCTCGGCACTCTGACTGATTAAAACGGCTGGTAGGACTCAATTCATCCCAGGCAACTGGACCTTGGGTTTCACGTCGTTCTGCACAACCGATGCCAACGGCGCGACCACACCCTGGCTTTTCAACAACTGGCCCATGGTTGCCTTGATCCGGTACTGGGTGAACAGCTGCACATTCTTGATTTCCGCCAGGCGACGGGAAGCGCTGAACAGCTCGTTTTCACTGTCGAGCAAGTCGAGCAGCGTGCGTTCGCCGAGGCTGAATTGTTTCTGGTAGGCGGTGCGCACGTTGGCACTGCGGTCTACGTATTGCTGGGCGACCGGCACCTGGGCGTTGGCGTTGTTCAAGGCGTTCCAGGCCAGGCCCAGTTCTTCGTTCAACTGGCGCAGCGCGTTGTTGCGGATGTCCAGGGCCTGGTTGGACAGGTACGACTTGGATTCCAGGTCGGCCTTGTTGCTGCCACCGGCATACAGGTTGAAACGCATGCGCAGCATGGCTTGCCATTCATTGTTGTGACCGTTCTGGCCGTCCAGGTCGTTGTCGGCGGTGCGGCCCAACTCAGCATCGAAGCGTGGGTAGAAGCTCGATTTGGCGGCTTCATACTGTTGCTCGGCGGCAGCGATGTCGGCTTCGGCCGAACGCAGCACCGGGCTGTTTTCCAGCATCTGGGCGCGGGCTTCGGTCAGGTTGGCCGGCAGCAATGCCAGAAAATCGGCAGGACGCTCCAGTTGATCGGGCAGTTGACCAACGGCGCTGAGGTAGTTGGTCTCGGCATCGGCCAGGTTGGTTTGTTCGGTGATCAAGTTGTTGCGGGCCTGGGCCATGCGCGCTTCGGCCTGGTCCAGGTCTGCGCCGCTGCCCACGCCACGGGAAGTGCGCAGCTTGATCTGATCGAAGATGCGCTCGTGGCTCTTGAGGTTTTCCTCGGCCAGGCGCACGAACTCACGACGGGTCAGCACGTCCAGGTAAACCTGGGCCACTGTCAAACCGGTGCGCTCGGAGGCGTCCAGCAACGAATAGGCACGGGCATTGACGGTGGCTTGTTGACGCCCGACTTCGCTGGACGTCGCAAAACCGTCAAAAACCATTTGCGACAAGCGCAGGCTCGATTCGCTGCGGTTCAGGGTTTCCCAATGGTTATTACCGCCCGAACGGGTGGTGACACTGTCGGTGCCTTCGCGGCCATATCCGGCTGCAAGGTCCACTCTAGGCAGGTAGCCGCCCTTGGCCGCCTTGAGTTGGTAATCCGCCGCGAGACGACTGTTCACGCCGGCCTGGATTTCAGGATGGACATCCAAAGCCTGCTGCATGGCCTGCGGCAAGGTTTGTGCTTGTACGAAACTGGCGGCGAGGACGAAGGGTAAAGCCTTGAGCAGGTGCGAACGCATGGTTGGATTATTCCCAGAACTCTTGTCTTGAATCACAGCGAAACGTGGCGCTGCATCGGATGATGGCAACCGGAATGACCGTATGTCGGAAAGTTCAAAACAGGAGCTGGAACACGCGCTGAAAGAACAGGTCGCCGCTTAAATATCAATGTGACATTACGTTGGCAATTGTTTAGGATGGCCGGCAGAAGGTCAATAGTTTGGCACAAACAAAATAGCCGGAAAAAACAGCCAAAATATTGACAATGAAAAGCGTCAAATAACCTTACTTTGTACACATGAACGTCCAGACCGCTGCTGCCTAAAAGCCGCCGGGTCCATGGAAGTCTACTGAGCGTGGCACCCGGAGAGTCTTCAATGAGCAGTGTTATTGCCGTTGTCAAAAGCATTGTTGGTCAGGTTTTCGTCGTATCCCCAGAGGGCATTCGGCGCGTACTCATTGAAGGCGATCGCCTGAACGTAGGCGACCAGTTGGACACCGGCCCTGCCGGCGCCGTCACATTGGAGCTGGCCGATGGCCGCACCCTGGACCTGGGCCGCGACACCCAGTGGAGCGCCAATGCTCCGGACTCGTCCACTGACCTGGCACAAGCCACCGCCCAGGCCGCGCCGTCGGTAGAAGAACTGCAACAAGCCATCGCCGCGGGCGTCGACCCGACGACTGCCCTGGAAGCCACCGCCGCCGGCGCCACTGCCGCGGGTACGGGGGGCGCCGCCGGTGGCGGCCACAGCTTTGTGGTGCTGGATGCCACCGCCGGCAGCGTCGACCCTACCGTCGGTTTCCCAACCGAAGGCCTCGCTGCGGCGGCGGCCACCGATGACAACATCCTGGGTGGCGATACCACGGCCGATACGACCGCCAACGCCGTGCTCAATGCGACCATGACCCTGAGCGCCACGCCGACCCTGACCGAGGCCGGCGGCGTGCTGGTGTACACCGCGACCGTGACCCAGGCCCCGCAGACCAACCTGACCGTGACTTTGTCCAACGGCGCGGTCATCGTGATCCCGGCTGGCCAACTGACTGGCAGCGTCAACGTTCCACTGGCGCCGAACGACACGGTCTACAACGACCCAAGCCAGATCAGCGTGACCGTCACCGGCACCACCGGCGGCACCGGCATTGCCGTGACCGTGCCCACTACACCGGCCGTGACTCAGATCACCGACACCGTCGACACCACCACCGTCACCCTGAGCGCGGGCAATACTGTCACCGAAGGCGGGCAAATCACCTACACCGCCACACTGACCAACCCGGCCCAGACGCCGGTGACCGTGACTTTGAGCAATGGCTCGGTCATTACCATTGCTGCTGGACAGACGACCGGCACCGTCAACGTTGATACACCGGCCAATGACGTCTACAACAACGGCAGCACCGTCAGCACCACGATTACCGGTGCGACCGGTGGCAACTTTGAAAACCTGGTGCCGAGCACGGCGCCTGCGGTCACCACGATTACTGATTCGGCGGATAGCACCGGCCTGACCTTGACCGCCAACAACACCATCACCGAAGGCGGCCAGATCACCTACACCGCCACCTTGACCAACCCGGCCCAGACGCCGGTGACCGTGACCTTGAGCAATGGCTCGGTGATCACCATTGCTGCTGGACAGACGACCGGCACGGTTGCCGTGGATACCCCGGCCAACGACGTCTACAGCAACGGCAGCACTGTCAGCACCACCATTGCCGGTGCGACGGGTGGCAACTTCGAAAACCTGGTACCGAGCACCACGCCAGCGGTTACGACGATTACCGATTCGGTTGACACCACCGGCCTGACCTTGACCGCCAGCAACACCATCACCGAAGGCGGTGCGATTGTTTACACCGCCACCCTGACCAACCCGGCCCAGACCCCAGTGACCGTGACCTTGAGCAATGGCTCGGTCATCACCATTGCTGCTGGCCAGACGACCGGCAGCGTTAACGTCGAGACGCCAGCCAATGACGTCTACAACAACGGCAGCACCGTCACCACCACCATTACCGGTGCGACCGGTGGCAACTTTGAAAACCTGGTGCCGAGCACTGCGCCTGCGGTCACCACGATTACTGATTCGGCGGATACCACTGGCCTGACCTTGACCGCCAGCAACACCATCACCGAAGGCGGCCAGATTACCTACACCGCCACCCTGACCAACCCGGCCCAGACTCCGGTGACCGTGACCTTGAGCAATGGCTCGGTCATCACCATTGCTGCTGGACAGACGACCGGCACCGTCAACGTTGATACGCCTGCCAATGACGTCTACAACAACGGCAGCACCGTCACCACCACCATTACCGGTGCGACCGGTGGCAACTTTGAAAACCTGGTGCCGAGCACTG
>NZ_JABWRA010000093.1:0-12468 GCF_014268705.1 Pseudomonas sp. SWRI179
GGAGCGGGCTTGCTCGCGAAAGGGACGGCACATTCAACATTGGCGTCGACTGATACACCGCCATCGCGAGCAGGCTCGCTCCCACAGGTTTGATCGTGGATGTTCGAAGATTCTGTGTTCACCACAAATCCACTGTGGGAGCGAGCCTGCTCGCGATGAGGTCGACACATTCAACATTGGCGTCGACTGACACACCGCTTTCGCGAGCAGGCTCGCTCCCACAGGTTTGTCGTGGATGTTCGAAGATTCTGTGTTCACCACCAATCCACTGTGGGAGCGAGCCTGCTCGCGATGAGGTCGGCACATTCAACATTGGCGTCGACTGATCCACCGCCATCGCGAGCAGGCTCGCACCACAGGTTTGATCGTGGATGTTCGAAGATTCTGTGTTCACCACAAACCCACTGTGGGAGCGGGCTTGCTCGCGAAAGGGACGGCACATTCAACATTGGCGTCGACTGATACACCGCCATCGCGAGCAGGCTCGCTCCCACAGGTTTTGGTTATTCCTGAAGCATCGAGTTAGAAAGCATCCCCCGGCACCCGCACGAACCCTTCCATCAACACCCGCGCACTGCGGCTCATGATGGCTTTTTTCACGGTCCATTCGCCGTTGACCTGGCTGGCCTCGGCGCCGACGCGCAAGGTGCCGGACGGATGACCGAAGCGCACGGCGTTGCGCTCGATGCCCCCCGCCGCGAGATTCACCAGAGTGCCGGAAATCGCCGCGGCCGTGCCGATGGCCACCGCTGCCGTGCCCATCATGGCGTGGTGCAGCTTGCCCATGGACAGCGCCCGTACCAATAGATCAACGTCACCCGCCGCCACGCCTTTGCCGCTGGAAGAAAGGTAATCCGCCGGCGGTGCGACGAATGCCACTTTCGGTGTGTGCTGGCGCTGGGCGGCTTCGTCCAGGTGCTTGATCAAGCCCATGCGCAAGGCACCGTGGGCGCGGATGGTTTCGAACATCGCCAACGCCTTGGGATCGCCATTGATAGCACCTTGCAACTCGGTGCCGGCGTAGCCCACATCGCGAGCATTGATGAAAATCGTCGGGATCCCGGCGTTGATCAGCGTCGCCTTCAAAGTGCCGACACCGGGCACTTCCAAATCATCCACCAAATGGCCGGTCGGGAACATTGAGCCGCCACCGCCCTCTTCCTCGGCCGCCGGGTCCATGAATTCCAACTGCACTTCGGCCGCCGGAAAGGTCACGCCGTCGAGTTCGAAGTCACCGGTTTCCTGCACCGCGCCCTCGGTGATCGGCACATGGGCGATGATGGTCTTGCCGATGTTGGCCTGCCAGATCCGCACCACGGCCACGCCGTTGTGCGGAATACGGTCGGGCGCCACCAAGCCACGGCTAACGGCAAACGACCCCACCGCCGCCGACAGGTTGCCGCAGTTGCCGCTCCAGTCCACGAACGGTTTATCGATGGACACCTGGCCGAACAGGTAATCGACATCGTGCTCGGCCCGGGTGCTCTTGGACAGGATCACCGTCTTGCTGGTGCTGGACGTCGCGCCACCCATGCCATCGATCTGCTTCTCGTACGGGTCAGGGCTGCCGATCACCCGCAGCAGCAGGGCGTCCCGGGCCGGGCCAGGGACGCGGGCCGCTTCGGGCAGGTCTTGCAGGCTGAAGAACACGCCTTTGCTGGTGCCGCCACGCATGTAGGTCGCGGGGATCTTGATTTGAGGCGAGTGAGCCATGGTGCTCCAACTCCTGAAAAAACGGGTGGCCGGAAAAGGGCCACCCAAGCGATTTAAACGGCCACCGCCGACTCAAGGAAGTCCTGGGCAAAACGTTGCAGCACGCCCCCGGCTTCGTAGATCGACACTTCTTCGGCGGTATCGAGGCGGCAGGTCACCGGCACCTCGACGCGCTCGCCATCCTTGCGAGTGATGACCAGGGTCAGTGTCGCCCGCGGGGTGCGCTCGCCGATCACGTCATAGATTTCGCTGCCGTCGATGCCCAGGGTCTTGCGATCGGTACCGGGCTTGAACTCCAGCGGCAACACGCCCATGCCCACCAGGTTGGTGCGGTGGATGCGCTCGAACCCTTCGGCCGCGATCGCCTCGACACCCGCCAGGCGCACGCCCTTGGCCGCCCAGTCCCGGGACGAACCCTGGCCATAGTCGGCACCCGCGATGATGATCAGCGGCTGCTTGCGCTCCATGTAGGTCTCGATGGCCTCCCACATGCGCATGACTTTGCCTTCCGGCTCGACCCGGGCCAGGGAACCCTGCTTGACCTTACCGTCCTCAACGACCATTTCGTTGAACAGTTTCGGGTTGGCGAAAGTGGCGCGCTGCGCGGTCAGGTGGTCGCCGCGGTGGGTCGCGTAGGAGTTGAAGTCCTCTTCCGGCAAGCCCATTTTCGCCAGGTATTCACCGGCGGCGCTGTCCAGCATGATGGCGTTGGACGGCGACAGGTGATCAGTGGTGATGTTGTCCGGCAGCACCGCCAGCGGACGCATGCCCTTGAGCGGTCGCGCACCGGCCAGCGCGCCTTCCCAATACGGTGGGCGACGGATGTAGGTGCTTTGTGGACGCCATTCGTACAGCGGCGTCACTTTCGGCCCGGTGTCTTCCTGGATAGCGAACATCGGGATGTACACCTGGCGGAACTGCTCGGGTTTCACCGACGCCTTGACCACGGCGTCGATTTCTTCATCGCTCGGCCAGATGTCCTTGAGGCGGATTTCCCGACCGTCCACCACGCCCAGCACATCCTTCTCGATGTCGAAACGAATGGTCCCGGCGATGGCATACGCGACCACCAGCGGCGGCGAGGCCAGGAACGCCTGCTTGGCGTACGGGTGGATACGCCCGTCAAAGTTGCGGTTGCCCGACAACACGGCGGTGGCGTACAGGTCGCGATCGATGATTTCCTGCTGGATCACCGGGTCCAACGCACCCGACATGCCGTTACAGGTGGTGCAGGCGAACGCCACCACGCCGAAGCCGAGCTTCTCGAGTTCGGACGTCAGGCCGGCTTCATCCAGGTACAACGCCACGGTTTTCGAACCCGGTGCCAGGGACGACTTGACCCACGGCTTGCGGGCCAGGCCCAGGCGGTTGGCGTTGCGCGCCAGCAGGCCGGCGGCGATCACGTTGCGCGGATTGCTGGTGTTGGTGCAACTGGTGATCGCGGCGATGATCACCGCGCCGTCAGGCATTTGTCCGGGCACATCGTCCCACTGGCCGGAAATGCCTTTGACGGCCAGGTCCGACACCGCGACACGGGCGTGGGGGTTGCTGGGACCTGCCATGTTGCGCACCACCGACGACAGGTCGAAGGTCAGGCCACGCTCGT
This sequence comes from Pseudomonas sp. SWRI179, assembly GCF_014268705.1. Classification (NCBI taxonomy): domain Bacteria; kingdom Pseudomonadati; phylum Pseudomonadota; class Gammaproteobacteria; order Pseudomonadales; family Pseudomonadaceae; genus Pseudomonas; species Pseudomonas sp. SWRI179. The sequence goes on from NZ_JABWRA010000093.1 coordinate 3,320, forward strand.
ATTGCGCGCCCTTGAGGCTATCGGCCCACAGGCCCACGTGCTTGGCATAGGTTTCCACCAACTGCACCTGGGTGTCTTCGCGGCCGGTGAGCTTCAGGTAATCGATCGTCTGTTGATCGATATGGAACATCGCCGCCGTGGCGCCGTATTCCGGGGCCATGTTGGAGATGGTCGCGCGGTCGCCCAAGGTCAGGGCGCTGGCGCCTTCGCCGAAGAACTCCAGCCACGCCCCGACGACTTTCTGCTTGCGCAGGAACTCGGTCAGCGCCAGCACCATGTCGGTGGCGGTAATGCCCGGTTGCAGCTTGCCGGTCAGCTCGACGCCGACGATTTCCGGCAGGCGCATCCACGAGGCGCGACCGAGCATGACGCTTTCGGCTTCCAGGCCACCGACGCCGATGGCGATCACGCCCAGGGCATCGACGTGGGGCGTGTGGCTGTCGGTGCCGACGCAGGTGTCGGGGAAGGCCACGCCGTCACGCTGCTGGATCACCGGCGACATTTTTTCCAGGTTGATCTGGTGCATGATCCCGTTGCCCGGCGGAATCACATCGACGTTCTTGAAGGCTTTCTTGGTCCAGTTGATGAAGTGGAAGCGGTCTTCGTTGCGGCGGTCTTCGATGGCGCGGTTCTTGGCGAAGGCTTGCGGGTCGGAACCACCGCTTTCCACCGCCAGGGAATGGTCGACGATCAGTTGCGTCGGCACCACCGGGTTGACCTGCGCCGGGTCGCCACCCTGCAAGGCGATGGCGTCACGCAAACCGGCGAGGTCCACCAGGGCGGTCTGGCCGAGGATGTCATGGCACACCACGCGCGCCGGGAACCACGGGAAGTCCAGGTCGCGCTTGCGCTCGATCAGTTGCAGCAGCGACTCGCGCAGCGTGGCCGGGTCGCAGCGCCGCACCAGGTTTTCCGCCAGCACGCGGGAGGTATACGGCAGGCCGTCATAGGCGCCGGGGCGGATGGCCTCCACTGCCCCGCGAACGTCGAAATAATCCAGCGAAGTGCCGGGCAGCGGTTTGCGAAATTCTGTGTTCATCGTCAGGACTCGGGTCACGGTGGTTTCAGAAGGGTTGGCGCAACCATTGAAGTCAACACATTCCCCTGTGGGAGCGGGCTTGCTCGCGAATGCGGAGTGTCAGTCGACATCAATGGTGAATGTCAGTCCGTCTTCGCGAGCAAGCCCGCTCCCACAAGGGGTTTTCGGTTCCTTCAGTTCCGGCGGCTAGAACCCTCCAGCTCAGCGTCGTTCGATTGGCACGAACTTGCGCTGTTCGACGCCGGTGTATTCGGCGCTCGGTCGGATGATGCGATTGTTGGCGCGTTGTTCGAACACGTGGGCGGCCCAGCCGGTCAGGCGCGAGCAAACGAAGATCGGCGTAAACAACTTGGTCGGGATGCCCATGAAGTGGTACGCCGAGGCATGGTAGAAATCGGCGTTGGGGAACAGTTTTTTCTGCTCCCACATGGTCTTGTCGATGGCTTCGGAAACCGGGAATAGCACCGTATCGCCCACTTCGTCAGCGAGTTTTTTCGACCAGCCCTTGATCACCTCGTTGCGCGGGTCGTTGTCCTTATAGATCGCGTGGCCGAAGCCCATGATCTTGTCCTTGCGCGCCAGCATGCCGAGGGTGCCTTCGATAGCATCCTGGGGCGAGCTGAAGCGCTCGATCATTTCCATCGCCGCTTCGTTGGCCCCGCCATGCAACGGCCCCCGCAGCGAGCCGATGGCGGCGGTGATGCAAGAGAACAGGTCCGACAGCGTGGAAGCGCAGACCCGAGCGGTGAAGGTCGAAGCGTTGAATTCGTGCTCGGCGTAGAGGATCAGCGAGACATTCATCACCTTGACGTGCAGCTCGCTCGGCTTCTTGCCGTGCAGCAGGTGCAGGAAGTGCCCGCCGATGGACACTTCGTCGGTCACGCAGTCGATGCGCTGGCCTTGGTGGCTGAAGCGATACCAATAGCACATGATCGCCGGGAACGCGGCCAGCAGGCGATCGGTCTTGTCGTGCTGCTGGGAGAAATCCTGCTCGGGTTCCAGGTTACCCAGGAACGAGCAACCGGTGCGCATCACGTCCATCGGGTGGGCGTCGGCGGGAATGCGCTCCAGCACTTCTTTCAAGGCTTGGGGCAAATCGCGCAACTGGCGCAGTTTACCGGTGTAGGCGTCCAACTGGGCCTGGGTCGGCAGCTCGCCGTACAGCAGCAGGTAGGCGACTTCTTCAAATTGCGCATCGGCCGCCAGGTCGCGAACGTCGTAGCCGCGATAGGTCAGGCCGGCGCCCGATTGGCCCACGGTGGACAAGGCGGTTTGCCCGGCCACCTGGCCACGGAGCCCGGCGCCACTGAGTACTTTTGCTTCGGCCATTTGCTGTCTCCATTTTTTAGATTTGTAGAGAATGGGGGGAAGATCGCAGCCTCGTTGCACTCGACAGCTCCTACGAGGAGCTGTCGAGCGAAGCGAGGCTGCGATCTGTTCATTTTTTTGCCGCGAACAACGCATCGAGCTTCTGCTCGAAGGTGTGGTAGTCGATGCGATCGTAAAGCTCCATGCGGGTCTGCATGGTGTCGATGACATTCTGTTGCGTGCCGTCGCGGCGAATCGCGGTGTAGACGTTTTCGGCCGCCTTGTTCATGGCCCGGAAGGCCGACAACGGGTACAGCACCAGGGACACGTCGGCTCCGCCCAGCTGTTCGGTGGTGTACAGCGGGGTCGCGCCGAATTCGGTGATGTTGGCCAGGATCGGCGCTTTCACGCGGCTGGCGAACAGCTTGTACATTTCAAGTTCGGTGATAGCTTCGGGGAAAATCATGTCGGCACCGGCCTCGATGCACGCGGCGGCGCGGTCCAGGGCCGATTCCAAGCCTTCCACCGCCAGGGCATCGGTACGGGCCATGATCACGAAACTGTCATCGGTACGGGCGTCGACGGCGGCCTTGATGCGGTCGACCATCTCCTGCTGGGAGACGATTTCCTTGTTCGGACGGTGGCCGCAACGCTTGGCGCCAACCTGGTCCTCGATATGGATCGCCGCCGCGCCGAACTTGATCATCGACTTGACCGTGCGCGCCACGTTGAACGCCGAGGAGCCGAAACCGGTGTCCACGTCCACCAGCAGCGGCAGGTCGCACACGTCGGTGATACGACGCACATCGGTCAGCACGTCATCCAGGCCAGTGATGCCCAGGTCCGGCACGCCGAGGGAACCGGCCGCGACGCCGCCACCCGACAGGTAGATCGCCTTGAAACCGGCGCGCTTGGCCAGCAGCGCGTGGTTGGCGTTGATCGTGCCGACCACTTGCAGCGGATGCTCGCTGGCGACCGCATCGCGGAAACGCTGGCCTGGAGTGCTGTTGCTCATGACTCACCTCGTTCAGTGGCGGCGCTGTCCTGGAAATGACGCGCAATGTTGCGTTTGGAGGCGCCGATGTGCCGGCGCATCAATAATTCAGCCAATTCGCCGTCACGGTCGGCGATGGCGTCGAGAATCCGATGGTGCTCGGCAAAGGCCTGGCGCGGACGGTTGGGCGTGGTGGAGAACTGGATGCGGTACATGCGCACCAATTGGTATAGCTCGCCGCAGAGCATCTGCGTCAGGGTGCGGTTGCCGCTGCCCTGGATGATCCGGTAATGAAAGTCGAAATCGCCTTCCTGCTGGTAGTAACCGACCCCGGCCTGGAACGCCGCATCGCGCTCGTGGGTCTCGAGGACCCGGCGCAGTTCGTCGATTTCTTCCAGGGTCATGCGTTCGGCCGCCAGGCGGCAGGCCATGCCTTCGAGGGACTCACGGATTTCATAGAGTTCCAGCAGCTCGGCATGACTCAGCGACACCACCCGGGCACCGACGTGGGGCACCCGCACCAGCAGGCGCTGGCCTTCCAGGCGGTGGATCGCCTCGCGCAGCGGCCCGCGGCTAATGCCGTAGGTGCGCGCCAGCTCGGGCTCGGAGATCTTGCTGCCAGGCGCGATCTCGCCCTTGACGATAGCGGCCTGGATACGCCGGAAGACGTTCTCGGACAGGGTCTCCGAGTCATCCTGGGCGACCACCGGGGTTTCGAGCTGATCGAGCATATTGTCGACACCTTGAAAATCAATATGGCAAAAACTAACCAATAGAGCCCTTAACGTCAAAACAAAAATCAACATTGTCGACAATCGTCTAATAAACGCCTTGCCGATAACCCTGCTGCATGAAGAGACTCGTAGCGTCCGGCCAGCGGTGGCGTCAGAAAACCACCGTGCTAGAATGCCGCGGTTATTCGCCGCTCTCCTTTTATAGAGAAAGGCTGCCTAGGGAGCTTGTGCAGTAATGCCAGGGCCTGAACCGATAAACGGAACGCTGCGCACCAGGATCTATGACACTCAAGCCCTTATCTGCTGCTTTCTATTTCATGTGCCTGCCGGGGCTTGCCGTGGCGGGTGAAAAAACCGTGTACGGCCTCAACGAATATGCCGCCCTGCAGGGCATCGACCTGGAGGTCGCCGCCAAGCTGGACACCGGTGCCAAGACCGCCTCACTCAGTGCCCGGGACATCAAGCGCTTCAAGCGCAATGGCGAATCCTGGGTGCGCTTTTACCTGGCCATCGACGCGGCCCACTCGCACCCCATCGAACGTCCGCTGGCCCGGGTCAGCAAGATCAAGCGCCGCGCCGGTGACTACGACCCGGAAGAAGGCAAGAAATACACGGCCCGGCCGGTCATTGAACTGGATATCTGCATGGGCTCGGCCCTGCGCAGCATCGAAGTGAACCTGACCGACCGCAGCGCCTTCCAATACCCGTTGCTGATCGGTTCCGAGGCGCTCAAGCGCTTCGACGCGCTGGTCGACCCCAGTCTTAAATACGCTGCCGGCAAACCCGCCTGCGCCAATGCCGCTCAAACCGCAGAGTAATTCCAATGCGCTCCCTTACCCTCCATCTGAAAATGCTGATCGCCATCCTGGTGGTGCTGGGCCTGTCGGTAACGGCCTATCAGATTTTCGTGCTCGGCATCCCGGTCACCGAAGACGCCACCGACGACTTGTGGAACATCGACGCCAAGGTCGAGTTCGTGCCCAACGCCAAGGATCCGGTGAAGATCCAGATGTTCGTGCCGCCCCTGAGCCGCGACTACGTGAGCCTCAACGAGAGTTTCATTTCCAATAACTACGGTGTGGCGGTGAACCGGGTCGACGGCAACCGCAAGGTGACCTGGTCGGCCCGTCGCGCCAAGGGCAACCAGACCCTGTATTACCGCCTGGTGCTGACCAAGCGCTACAGCGCCGAGAAAACCAAGGTCAAGGGCCCGACCTTCCGCGACAGCATCGCCGTCGAAGGCCCGGAAAAACTCGCCGCCGAAGCCCTGCTCGCACCGATCCGCCAGCACTCGGCCGACGTCGAGACATTCATCAGCGAAGCGATCAAGCGGGTCAACAACCTCAACGACGACAACGTCAAGCTGTTGCTGGCCGGTGACCCTTCGTCGGCCAACAAGGCGCGCATCGTCGAATTGGTGCTGTCCATCGCCCACGTGCCGGTGGAAAAGGTCCACACCATCCGCCTGGTGGCCGACCAACCGCAGACGCCTGAGTTGTGGCTGCGCAGTTTCAACGGCACCGACTGGCTGTATTTCAACCCGGACTCCGGCGAACAGGGCCTGCCCACCGACCGCCTGCTGTGGTGGACCGGCGATGAAAACCTGATCACCGTCGATGGCGGCAAGAAAGCCACCGTCACCTTCAGCATGAACAACAGCGAAATGAACGCCATTCGCCTGGCCAAGCTGACGGACGAGAACACCGACGCCAACTTCCTCGAATATTCCCTCTACGGCCTACCGCTGCAGACCCAGCAAACCTTCATGATCATGGTGATGATCCCGATTGGCGTGCTGGTGATCCTGGTGCTGCGCAACCTGATCGGCCTGCAAACCCTGGGGACCTTCACACCGGTGCTGATCGCCCTGGCCTTCCGCGAAACCCAACTGGGCTTCGGCATCATCCTGTTCACGGTGATCACCACCCTGGGCCTGTCGCTGCGTTCGTACCTGGAGCACCTCAAGCTGCAAATGCTGCCGAGGCTCTCGGTGGTGCTGACGTTCGTGGTGGTGCTGATCGCCGCCATCAGCCTGTTCAGCCATAAGCTGGGCCTGGAGCGCGGCTTGTCGGTGGCGCTGTTCCCGATGGTGATCCTGACCATGACCATCGAACGCCTGTCCATCACCTGGGAAGAGCGCGGCGCCGGCCACGCGATGAAAGTCGCCATTGGCACCCTGTTCGCCGCGTCCCTGGCGCACCTGATCATGAGCGTGCCGGAACTGGTCTACTTCGTGTTCACCTTCCCGGCGATCCTGCTGATCCTGGTGGGCTTCATGCTGGCCATGGGTCGTTATCGCGGCTACCGCCTGACCGAGTTGGTGCGGTTCAAGGCCTTCCTCAAGGCAGACTCCTGATGTTCGGCTTCTGGAAGACCTGGAAGGCCCTGGAGGCCCGGGGCATCATGGGCATCAACCGGCGTAATGCCGACTACGTGCTCAAGTACAACAAGCGCAGCCTGTACCCCATCGTCGATGACAAGATCATCACCAAGGAACGGGCCATCGCCGCCGGCATCCATGTGCCGGAGCTGTACGGGGTGATCTCCACCGAGAAGGAAATCGACAAGCTCGACGAGATCATCGGCGGGCGCACCGACTTCGTCATCAAGCCGGCCCAGGGCGCGGGCGGCGACGGCATCATCGTCATCGCCGACCGCTTCGAAGGCCGCTACCGCACGGTGTCCGGCAAGATCATCAGCCATGAGGAGATCGAGCACCATGTCTCCAGCATCCTCACTGGCCTGTATTCCTTGGGCGGTCACCGTGACCGGGCGCTGATCGAGTACCGCGTGACGCCGGACCAGATCTTCAAGAGCATCAGCTACGAAGGCGTGCCGGACATCCGCATCATCGTGCTGATGGGCTATCCGGTGATGGCCATGCTGCGCTTGCCGACCCGTCAGTCCGGCGGCAAGGCCAACCTGCACCAGGGCGCCATCGGCGTCGGCGTCGACCTCGCCACCGGCCTGACCCTGCGCGGCACCTGGCTGAACAACATCATCACCAAACACCCCGACACCACCAACGCGGTGGACGGCGTGCAACTGCCCTACTGGGACGGCTTCATGAAACTGGCCGCCGGTTGCTATGAACTGTGCGGGCTGGGCTACATCGGCGTCGACATGGTGCTGGACCAGGAGAAAGGGCCGTTGATCCTGGAGCTGAACGCCCGCCCGGGCCTGAACATCCAGATCGCCAACGATTGCGGCCTGACCTTGCGCACCCACGCGGTGGAAGCCCGCCTGGAAGAACTCCAGGCCCGCGGCGTTATCGAAACCGCGCAAGAGCGCGTGGCGTTTGCCCAGGAGTTGTTTGGGCATATCCCGCCGGTTGAGGGGTGAAGCTGAGGATGAAAACCGAAGCTGAAGGTTGAACCCTGTGGCGAGGGAGCTTGCTCCCGCTGGGTTGCGCAGCAACCCCAAAGCCCAGCACCTCGGTGTATCAGAATGATGCGCTCAACTGCCCAGGGGGCCGCTTCGCAGCCCAGCGGGAGCAAGCTCCCTCGCCACGGGTCTCATTGAAGCTTCAGACCTGTTCAATACCGACATCCCCCTAGGAGCAAATCCTACAGGGGATTACAATCGCTCCCCCGCCTGAACGGCCGACCCACCCCGCCCATGCCAACCTGCTCAGTACACCCGTTGCCCTACCGCGCCAACCCCGCCGAATACTTCGCGGCGATTCGTCATGCTCCCGGCAGCGTGCTGCTCGACAGTGGCCGGCCAAGCGCCGAGCGTGGGCGTTACGACCTGCTCAGCGCCTGGCCGCTGGCACAACTGGCGGTGTTGCCGAACGAGAGCGGCGGCGATTTCCTGCAACGCCTGCGTACTCATCTGACGCAACTGGGCGACGCGGTACTGCCGGCCACGGTGCAATTGCCCTTCGCCGGCGGCCTGATCGGCTACTTGAGCTACGACTTCGGCCGGCACCTCGAAACCCTGCCGTCCCACGCCCAGGACGACTTGCAACTGCCCGACGCACGTTTCGGCGTGTACGACTGGGCGCTGGTCAGCGACCATCAGGCGGGTACCAGCCAACTGGTGTTCCACCCCCATTGCGGCGAAGGCGAACGCCAGCGCCTGATTACACTGTTCAGCCAGCCGACCCCGGCGCCCTTTCCGCCCTTCAGCCTTGAAGGACCGATGACGCCGGACCTCAGCGCCGACGCCTATCGACAGGCATTCGAACGCATCCAGGCGTATATCCAGGCCGGCGACTGCTACCAGGTCAACTTTGCCCAACGCTTTCGCGCGCCTTGCCAGGGTGATGCCTGGGCCGCTTACCAGGCGCTGCGGGCGGCGTGCCCGACGCCGTTTTCCGGCTTCCAGAGCCTGCCCGATGGCGGCGCGGTGCTGAGCCTGTCCCCAGAGCGCTTCGTCAAGGTCAGCGAAAGCCAGGTCGAAACCCGTCCGATCAAGGGCACCCGCCCCCGTGGCACAACGCCCGAGGACGACGCGGCCCACGCCGCCGAGCTGCTGGCCAGCCCCAAGGACCGGGCGGAAAACCTGATGATCGTCGACTTGCTGCGCAACGATCTGGGCCGCACCTGCCGCATCGGCTCGGTGCGGGTGCCGGAGTTGTTCAGCCTGGAAAGCTACCCCAACGTGCATCACCTGGTCAGCAGCGTGACGGGCGAACTGGCTGTGGATAAAGACGCCCTGGACCTGATCGCCGGCAGCTTCCCCGGAGGTTCGATCACCGGCGCGCCGAAAATCCGCGCCATGCAAATCATCGACGAACTCGAACCGACCCGGCGCGGGCTGTATTGCGGCTCATTGCTGTACCTGGATGTACGCGGGGAAATGGACAGTTCCATCGCCATCCGCAGCCTGTTGGTCAAGGATGGACAAGTGTGCTGCTGGGGCGGTGGCGGGATTGTCGCGGACTCGGATTGGGAGGCCGAGTATCAGGAGTCGATTACCAAGGTTCGGGTGTTGCTCGAAACCTTGCAGAACCTCTAAAGCACCGCGGGCAAGCCTTGCTCCCACAGGTTGACCCTATACCCCCTGTGGGAGCGAGCCTGCTCGCGATAGCGGTGGTTCAGCCAGCATTGATGTTGACTGATGCGACGCC
>NZ_JABWRA010000094.1:0-12247 GCF_014268705.1 Pseudomonas sp. SWRI179
GGCGATGGGCAATCTGGTTGGCGCGTGCATTGAGTTGCGCGTAGCTCAGCTGCGCCTCGCCAGCCACCACCGCCACAGCGTCCGGGCAGGCGGCGACCCGCGCCTCGAACAGGCCGTGCAGGGTCAGGCCCTGCGGATAATCGACCGCCGTGCTGTTGAGCGTTTCCAGCAGATGCTGACGTTCGGCCGCCGGCAGACTCGTGAGGGCCTGCAATGGCGTATCCGGCGCCTGCTCCAGTGCGCTGACCAGGCTTTCGAGCGTGGTCTGCACGTACTCGCCGATACGCCGCGCGCCGGTCCCCACCAACGCTTGCACCACCAGGCTGAAGCCCTCGCCTTCATCATCCACGGCCAGCGCCAAGGGGTAATTGGTCCGTTCTTCACCGCCTATCGATTCGATGCCTTGCCACGCCGTCAGCGCTTGCGCAGTCACCTCGACCCCGCAATGACGATAGTTGAGCATCGAACTGAACAATGGCGTTGGCGCAACCACGCCACTGCAACGCTGGGCCAGTGCCAACGGAGCATGCTCATGGCCCAGCAGGCCGGTGAGTCGCTTGTGGGTCGCCTTCACCGCTGCGTATACGCCTTGCCCAGCCAGGTTCACTCGCAATGGCAGGGTGTTGATGAACATGCCCAGGGCCCGGTCGGCCCCATCGCCGGCCTGCATGCGACCCAACAGCACGGTGCCGAAGACCACGTCGTCGCGACCGCTGACACGGCCCAGGACCTGCGCCCAGGCCAAGTGCATCAAGCTGGCCGCGCTGACGCCCAACTGGCGGGCCTGGGCGCGAAGCCGACGGCACAGGCCCGCCTCCACGGCCAGTTTCACCTCTTCCACGCCAGTGCCATCGCCTTGCACATCGCGCAGGCCGAACGGCAGCGTAGGCTCGTCGATGTCGCCGAGCATGTCACGGAAAAACGCTTCATGGGCCTGTTGATCGACACCCAGGCGCGCCTGGGCCACATAGTTGCGATAAGGCACCGATTCGCCCAGTTCATGGACCTTGCCCAGCAACTGCGCCTGCATTTCACGTTCCAGCACTTCCAGGCCGGTATGGTCCAGGACCATGTGGTGGAACAGCAGCATGGCAACCCAGCGTCGGTTGGCGACGTCCTCGGCGACGGCCAGGCGCAGCATCGGCGCCTGCCGCACGTCCAGCCGGTAATGCCGGGCATCGAAACGCTCATACAGCCGGGCAACGGCATCGCCGCCGCTCGGGTCCGCGTCCAGCTCGTCAACGCTGAGCCGAGCCTGTCGCCACACCACTTGCATCGGTTCGTCGAGGTGTTCCCAGACCATCGAAGTCCTGAGAATGTCGTGCCGGTCGATCACCCCCTGCAAAGCCTGGGCAAAGTCATCCAGGCGGGCCCGGCGGTCAAACCCGAACAGCGTTTGCAGCACGTACGGATCACCCATTTTCGCCGTCAAATGGTGATACAGAATGCCTTCCTGCAACGGCGCCAGTGGGTAGATGTCCTGCACGTTGCGCGCGCCTCCCGGCACGCTCGCCACGATCCGATCGATAGCCTCCTGGCTCAATACGGCCAGCGGCAACATGTCCGGCGTGATGCGCTCACAGCCTTCGACGATGGCGCAAGCCGGCACCACCACGTCCCGGTGCCCGCCCACCGCAGCGGCCAGTGCCTGCAGCGTTGGCTGACTGAACAGCACCCGCACATCCACCGACAACTCAGCCTGGCGCATGCGCTCGATCAGCCTCATCGCCAGCAGCGAATGCCCGCCCAGTTCGAAGAAATTATCGTGGCGACCGACCCGCTCCACTTTCAACAGCTCGGCCCACAGGTCGGCCAATACCTGTTCGATCTCGCCCTGCGGTGCCTCGTAGGCCTGGCTGGCGTAGGCCTCGGCATCCGGTGCCGGCAGCGCCTTGCGGTCGACCTTGCCGTTGAGCGTCAATGGGAACGCCGGCAGCATCACGAACGCCGCAGGCACCATGTACTCGGCCAGGGTCGCGGACAATTGCTCGCGCAACCCGGCCACGCTCAGCTCGACCTGCGGCTGGGCGATGACATAGGCCACCAGGCGTTTCTCGCCCGATTCATCGGCCCGCACCAGTACCACCGAATCCTTCACACCGTCACAGGCCACCAGCTTGGCTTCGATCTCGCCCAGCTCGATGCGGAAACCGCGGATCTTCACCTGGTCGTCGTTACGCCCCAGGCATTCCAGGCTGCCTTCGGGCAACCAGCGGCCGAGGTCGCCGGTGCGGTACAGCAGCGCGTCGGGCTCATGGCTGAACGGGTCGGCGATGAATTTTTCCGCGGTCAGGTCCGGCCGGTTCAGGTAACCCTTCGCCACCCCTTTGCCGCCGATGTACATCTCGCCAACGACACCCAACGGCGCCAACCGCTGGCGTGCATCGAGCACATAGACCTGGGTGTTGCCAATGGGGCCGCCGATAGGCACGCATTCGGCTTCCGCCGCCACGGCCTTCACCTCAAGGGTGGTGGCGTAGGTGGTGGTTTCGGTCGGGCCATAGCAGTGCACCAGGCGCAGGTCCGGCGCCAGGTCCAGCAAACGCCGGAACGACGCCACGTCGGCCCGTTCGCCGCCGCACAACAGGATGCGCAAGCCGCCGATGGCCTGGGGAATCAATTGCACGTACTGGTTGAAGATCGCCGTGGTCACGAACAGCACGGTGATGCCCGCATCTTCCAGCACCTGGGCAAACCTTGACGGTTCAAGCAGGGTGTCATGGTCGATCACCACCACTTGCCCACCATTGAGCAAGGCGCCCCAGACGTCCATGGTGCTGGCGTCAAACGCCGGGTTGGAGGCGAAGGCAATGCGGTCGTTGGCGTTGAAATCGGCGTAACCGTTGTTGATCACCAGGCGGTTGATCGCCCGGTGCGGCACCAGCACGCCTTTCGGAGTGCCGGTGGAGCCCGAGGTGTACATAATGTAGGCGATCGATTCACTGGACTGCGCCAGGGCCGGGTTATGCGCCGGCCCCTGGTTGTCCAACGTGTCCAGGTCGATGCGCGATGCGCCCTCGGGCACGGCCTCGGTACTGAACGTCAGCAGGCACCGGGCCTGGCAGTCGTCGAGCATGAAGCCTTGGCGCTCCAGGGAGGCGTTGCGGTCCAGCGGCACATAGGCCGCCGCGCACTTGAGGATCGCCAGTTGACTGGCCAGCAGCTCGATGGAGCGTGGCAGCAGGATCGCCACGCAGTCATCCGGCTGCACGCCGAGGCCGATCAGGTGATGGGCCAGGCGGTTGGCCCGCTGGTTCAGCTCCGCGTAAGTCACTTGCCGCTGCCCGTGCACCGCCGCAATCGCCTGCGGCAGGTACGCGGCCTGGGCTTCGAACAGCGCCAGGACGGTTTGCTCGTGGGGATAGGCGCGCTGGGTGGCGTTGAAGTCCACCAGCAACTGATGGCGTTCGTTTTCTGGCAGGATTTCCAGGCGATTGAGGGGCGTCTGGGGCGCGTGTTCGAGGGCCTGCACGAGGCTTTCCAGGGCCGTGTGCATGTAGGCGCAAATGCGCGCCGCACCGATGCCTTGCGACACCAGGGCACTCAGCATGAAACCGTCGCCCAGGTCGTCCACCGACAGGGTCAGCGGGTAGTTGGTCCGCTCTTCGTTGCTGAGGATTTCCATGCCCTGCCAGGCGCTTACGGCCTCGGCTGAAACGGCGCCGGTCGCGCTGTGCCGGTAGTTCAGCAGCGCACTGAACAACGGGGCCGGTGCGGCCACGCGGCTGCACCGTTGCGCCAGGGCCAGCGAAGCGTGTTCGTGACCGAGCAAGGCGGTCAGCCGTTCATGGGCAGTCTTGACCCCGGCGCGGGCGCCCTGCTCATCCAGCTTGACCCGCAGCGGCAAGGTGTTGATGAACATGCCCAGGACCCGGTCGGCGCCCTCGCCGGCCTGCATCCGTCCCATCAGCACCGTGCCGAACACCACGTCCTCCCGCGCGGACAAACGTCCCAGTACCTGCGCCCAAGCCAAATGGTGCAGGCTGGCCGCACTCACCCCGAGCTGCCGCGCCTGGGCCCGCAAGCGATGGCTCAAGGCAGCGTCCACTTCCAGCTTGGCCTCCTCGATGCCGCGACCGTCACCCTGCACCTGTTGCAACCCCAGCGGCAGGGTCGGCTCGTCGACATCACCGAGCATCTCGCGGAAAAACGCCTCGTGCGCTTGCTCGCTGACACCCAGGCGCGCCTGGGCCACATAGTTGCGGTACGGCAGCGCAGCGGCCAATTGGCCGGCCTGGCCCAACAGGTGCGCCTGCATTTCCTGCTGCACCACCTCCAGCGCGGTATGGTCCAGGGCAATGTGGTGGAACAGCAACATCGCCACCCAGCGCTGGTTGGCCGAGTCATAGGCATAACGCAAGCACATCAGCGGCGCCTGGCGAATGTCCAGGCGATGATGACGGGAGTCGTAACGGGCATGCAGTTGGATCACGGCATCGACGTCCGACGCGTCCAGTTGCAGTTGCTCGACGCTCAACAGCGCCTTGCGCCAGACCACCTGGATCGGCTGCTCCAACCCCTCCCACATGATCGAGGTGCGCAGGATGTCGTGCCGATCGATGACACCTTGCAATGCCTGGGCAAAGGCCTCGAGGCGCGCCTCGTCCTGGAAGGCGAACAGCGCCTGCAGCACGTAGGGATCGCCCTGCTGCGCCGAGACATGGTGATAGAGGATACCTTCCTGCAACGGCGCCAGCGGGTAGATGTCCTGCACGTTGTGCACGCCACCCGGCACCGTAGCGACGATCCGGTCGATCGCCTCCTGGGTCAATGTCGCCAGCGGCAACATGGCCGGGGTGATCCGCTCACAATCGGGGGTAATGCCATTAGCCGGCACCTCGATCTCATGGCCGCCGCCCACCGCCGCGGCCAGTGCCGCGAGGGTCGGCTGGCCGAACAGCACGCGGACATCGGCACTCAAGCCGACCTGGCGCATCTGCTCGATCAGGTTGACGGCGAGCAAGGAATGGCCGCCCAGCTCGAAGAAATGATCGTGACGCCCCACCCGCTCGACATTCAGGACTTGCTGCCACAGTCGGGCCAGGGTGATTTCGGTTTCACCTACCGGGGCTTCGTAGCCACGGGTGATGATCGACGCCTGGTCCGGTGCCGGCAAGGCCTTGCGGTCGAGCTTGCCGTTGGGCGTCAGCGGCAAGGCATCCAGGCGCACGTAGGCGGCCGGCACCATGTAGTCCGGCAAGCGGCTTTGCAGGTGCGCGCGCAGGGCTTCGATGTCCGCGCGGTCATCCGTTGAATGCAAGGTGAAATAAGCCACCAGGCGTTTTTCGCCGGGAACGTCTTCACGCACCAGCACCGTCGCCTCTTTCACCGCAGCGTATTGAGCCAGGCGGGCTTCAATCTCCCCCGGTTCGATGCGAAAGCCACGGATCTTCACCTGGCCGTCGTTGCGGCCCAGGTACTCGATATTGCCGTCCTCCCGGAAGCGCCCGAGGTCGCCGGTGCGGTACATCAGGGCCTGGGCGTCCTGGCTGAACGGGTCGAGGAGGAACTTCTCGGCGGTCAGGTCCGGGCGGTTCAAGTAGCCTTTGGCAACCCCCAGGCCGCCGATGTAGAGCTCGCCGGCCACGCCTTGGGGCACGGGTCGCTGCTGCGCATCGAGGAGGTAGACCCGGGTGTTGCCCAAGGGCCGGCCAATCGGAACGCTGCCCTCGCCGACGGCCTTGATTTCGAAGGTGGTCGAGAACGTCGTCGCTTCCGTCGGGCCGTAGCCGTTGAGCAAATGGGCCGGCGCGCCCTCTTTGAGGACGCGGGCGATTACCGCCGGATCCAGCACGTCGCCGCCGACAATCAAGTAGCGCAACTGGGCGAACACGTCCATCAGGCGGTCGGCGTATTGGTGAAACAGCCCCGCCGTCATCCACAACACATTCACCGCTTGCTCGAGCAACAGCCTGTGCAAGCGCTCCTGGGACAGCAACACGTCCTGGTCGACCACCACCACACAACCGCCGTTGAGCAACGGCGCCCAGACTTCCAGGGTACTGGCGTCAAAGGCCGGATTGGAGGCGAAGGCCACCCGGTCCTGCTCGTTGAAATCGGCATAACCGTTATTGATCACCAGCCGGCTGATGGCCCGATGCGGCACCAGCACGCCTTTGGGCGTCCCCGTGGACCCTGAGGTGTACATGATGTAGGCCGGCGCTTCGCTCGATATCGGTTGCTGGCGGCAATGGGCCGCCAGCTCGGGAAGGTCGACACGGTCCAGGTCCACCCGACGCATGCCCGGCGCCAAGGCTTCGCGGCTGTGGGTCAAGGCCAGCACGGCGTGGCTGTCCTCGATCATGAACTGCTGGCGCTCGGCGGGCGCGTTGACGTCCAGCGGCAGGTACACCGCCGCACACTTGAGCACGGCCAACTGGCTGACCAGTAGATCAAGCGAGCGTGGCAGCAGGATCGCCACGGTTTGACCCGCGTGCAGGCCAAGGTCGAGCAGATGCCTGGCCAGGCGCTCGGCCTTGCTGTCCAGTTCGCGGTAAGTCAGGACTTGCCCACCCTGCACCGCTGCCGGCGCGTCCGGACGCGCCTCGACCTGGGCCTCGAACAAGGCATGAATCGATTGTTGCCGCGGATAGTCACGGTCGGTGTCATTGAACGACACCAGCAGCCGTTCGCGCTCCGATTCCGGCAGGAACGACAGGCTGTTGAGCCTCGCGCCAGGCGCAGACTCCAAGGCGCAAACCAGGCTTTCAACGGCGGCCTGCATGTAGTCGCCGATGCGTTGCGCGCCAATCAACGCAGTGGCTTGCACCGACAAGGCGAAGTCATCGGAAAAATCGTCCACCGAAAGAATCAGCGGATAGTTGGTGCGTTCTTCCGCGCCCAGGGCTTGCATACCGTCCCAGGCCAGGCTGACCTCGGCCGGGAGCGCTTGGGCGCTGCTGGCGCTGTGGCGGTAGTTCAGCAACGCGCTGAACAGCGGTGCCGGTGCCGCCACGCCGCTGCAACGTTGCGCCAGGGCCAGGGATGCGTATTCGTGACTGAGCAGGCTGCTCAACCTGGCGTGGGCGCTTTTCACTCCATCGCGCACGTTCTGTGCACCTACCCCCACGCGCAACGGCAAGGTGTTGATAAACATGCCCAGGGCCCGGGTCATGCTTTCGCCGGCCTGCATGCGGCCGAGCATCACCGTGCCGAACACGACGTCCTCACGACCCGAGACGCCGCCGAGCACCTGTGCCCAGGCCAGGTGAAAAATGCTCGCCGCGCTCACGCCGAGCTGACGTGCCTGCGCGCGCAGCCGGCGACTGAGGTCTGGTGCCAGGGCCAGATGACTTTCTTCGATCGCACTGCCGTCGCCCAGCACATCCTGTTGGCCAAAGGGCAGGGTCGGCTCCTCGACGTCACCCAGCATCTCGCGGAAGAACCTCTCGTCAGCCTGGCGCTGGCCAGCCTGGCGGGTCCGAACGACATAGTCGCGGTAAGGCGCGGCGGGCTGCAATTGCCCGGCCTGCCCCATCAGGTAGGCTTGCATTTCACTCTGCACAACCGCCAGGGCCGCGTGGTCAAGGGCCATGTGATGGAACAGCAGCATGGCGGCCCAGCGCTGGTTGGTCGGGTCCTCGGCGACCACCAGCAGCAACAGCGGTGCCTGGCTGATGTCCAGGCGATAGTGACGAGGATCGAAGCGTGCCTGCAATTGCGCCATGACGTCGCCCTCGGCGAGGTCGGCGCTGATGTCCTTGACCCCCAGCCGGGCCTCGCGCCAGACCACCTGCACCGCCTCTTGCAACCCCTCGCGGACGATGGCGGTGCGCAGGATGTCGTGGCGGTCGATCACGCTTTGCAAGGCGTCGACAAAATCCGTCAGGCGTTCCTGCCGGGCGATGCTGAAGTGCGCCTGCAACACATAGGGATCGCCCTGGGTGGCGGTCAGGTGGTGATAAAGAATCCCCTCCTGCAACGGCGCCAGCGGGTAGATGTCCTGCACATTGGCCGCGCCGCCCGGCACGGTGGCCACGATGCGGTCGATGGCCGGCTGGTCGAGGGTCACCAGTGGCAGCATGTCCGGCGTGATCTGCCCACAGCCGACGGGGATAGCGTTGGCTGGGATGTCGACGTCGCCAGCCTTGCTGTCATCGTATTGCCCGGCCTGGATCAACTCGATCAGCGCGGCTTTGTGCTCACGCAGCAAGGCCAGCACCGCCGGCTCGCCCAGGGACTGTTTACGGCCGCGTACCACGAGCTGATCGCCCTTGACCGAAAGCTGTACGTCTTTTTCTTTTAGTGTCGCCAACAGTTCGATCACACTCACAGGACAATCTCCATTTTTTCTGTCGTTGCCGCGTATTCCGAGAGCGTGGGCTGCTCGAACAACGCCCGCACATCCGCTTCCATGCCTTCCTGGCGCATTCGCTCCATCAGGCTGACGGCGAGCAAGGAATGCCCGCCCAGTTCAAAGAAATGATCGTGACGGCCAACGCGTTCCACGTTGAGGACTTCAGCCCACAGTTGGGCCAGTGTGATTTCGGTTTCGCCGATGGGGGCTTCGTAGCCTCGGGTGATGAACGCCTCCAGGGCCGGTGCCGGCAGCACCTTGCGATTGAGCTTGCCGTTGGGTGTCAGCGGCATGGCGTCGAGGCGTACATAGGCTGCCGGCACCATGAAGGCCGGCAAGTGAGCTTGCAGGTAGGCACGCAGCGCCTCGATGTCCAGCACATCGTCTGACGGATATTGGGTGAAATAGGCCACCAGGCGTTTTTCCCCCGGTGCGTCTTCACGGGCCAGCACCGCGGCCTTCTTCACCGCCTCGTGCTGGGCGAGCCGGGCTTCGATCTCCCCCAGTTCTATACGGAAACCGCGGATCTTTACCTGATCGTCGTTACGCCCCAGGTACTGCAACGTGCCGTCAGGCAGCCAGCGACCGATGTCGCCAGTCTTGTACAGCCGCGCATCACTTTTGCCGTAGAACGGGTCGGCAATGAAGCGTTCGGCGCTGAGTTGTGGCAGGTTGAGGTAACCGCGGGCCACCCCCACGCCGCCGATGTGAATCTCGCCCGGAACGCCCACCGGCAACAATTGCCCGTGGCTGTCGAGCACATGCAATTGCATGTGGCGGATCGGCCGGCCGATGGGAATCGACTGATGGCGGTAGGTTTCCAGGTCGCTGTCCACCGTGTGCCAGGCGACGATGTCGCTGCACTCGGTCGGTCCGTAGCTGTTGATGATCGCGGGCCGTGGCAGTGGGAGTTTTTCCAGCATGGCGAGCTGGATCGGCTCGCCGCCCAACACCACTCGCTTCAGGCAGGCCAGGGCCTGCTGATGATCGGCGTCCACCAGCGCATGGAAGGCGCTGGGGGACATGCACAGGAGAGTGATACCGGCCTCGACGATCTGGGCAACGATGGCGCCGGGGTTGAAGGGTTCTTCGGCCAGGTGCAGCGTGGCACCGACCATCAGCGGCGCCAGGATGTTTTTCTGGGTCAGGTCGAAGCTATAGGAGGACGCGAGCAACACCGCGTCGCCGGCATGGAACGTCACGTCGTAGAGGTACCAGTCCAACAGGTTGCGCAGGCCGCGATGCTCGACCATCACGCCCTTGGGCAGTCCGGTGGAGCCGGAGGTGTAGATCACGTAGGCCAGGTGGGCCGGGGTCAGGCCCGTGATATCCGGGGTGTGCTCCGGCTCGTCTTGCCATGGACCGCCATCCAGGTCGATCAATGGCACCTGGACGTTGGCCAACAGCCCTCGGGTGCCCGCCTGGACCAATACCGCAGCCGGCTCGCTGTCGGCCAGCATGTAGGCAAGGCGGTCCGCCGGGTAAGCCGGGTCCAGCGGCACATAACCGCCACCGGCCTTGAGGACCGCCAGCAGCCCGATCACCATCTCGGCACTGCGCCAGACACAGATGGCCACGCGCGAATCCGGTTGCACACCTTGCTTGCGCAGATAATGCGCCAGCCGATTGGCTCGCGCATTCAACTGGCGATAGCTCAGCGGTTGTCCGCCGTCCAGCACCGCCACGGCGTCCGGTGTGCGTTGAACCTGGGCTTCGAAGAGGCCGAGGATGGTCTGCTCCCGCAGGTCATCGGTGTCGTCGGTATTGAACTCGGCCAGCAGTTTTTGCCGCTCGCCGGGTGGCAGGATCGACAGCTGATGCAGCGGAGCGTCAGGCGTCTGCTCAAGCATCCGGACCAGATTTTCCAGAGCCTGTCGAACATAGCCGCAAAGGCGCTGCGCACCAATGCGCGCGGGGGTCATGATGCTGAAACTGAACGCCTCGCCCTGGTCGTCCACCGACAGCGTCAGCGGATAGTTTGTGCGTTCTTCGCCGCTGAGCAGCTGTATACCGTCCCAGGCCGACAGCGCCTCGCTTGAGTTCAGCGCGGCGGTGTGGCGATAGTTGAGCAAGGCACTGAACAATGGCGTTGGCGACTCCACGCCGCTGCAGCGTTGCGCCAGCACCAGCGAGGCATGTTCGTGGCCGAGCAACGCGGTCAGGCGTGCATGGGTCGCTTTCACGCCGGCACCGACCGCGGTTTGCCCCACATTCACCCGCAACGGCAAGGTATTGATGAACATCCCCAGTGCGCGGTCGGCGCCCTCGCCGCCTTGCATCCGGCCAACCAGCACGGTGCCGAACACCACGTCGTCCTTGCCCGACACCTTGCCCAGCACCTGAGCCCAGACCAAGTGATACAGGCTTGCCGTGCTCACGCCGAGCTGACGGGCCTGGGCCCGCAGCCGAAGACTGAGCTCAGCATCGACGTCCTGGCGAACCTCCTCGATGCCGCTGCCATCGCCCTGCACATCCTGCAAGCCGAACGGCAGCGTCGGTTCGTCAATGTCGCCGAGCATGTCGCGGAAAAACTGTTCGTGGGCCTCGCGACTCACCCCCAACCGGGCCTGGGCCACGTAGTTGCGGTACGGCACCGAGGCCGGCAAGCGTTGTGCCTGGCCCAGCATGTGCGCTTCGATCTCCGCCGACAGTGCCGCCAGCGACGTGGCGTCGTCCACCAAGTGATGGAACAGCAGCATGCCCACCCAACGCTGGTTCGCCGCATCTTGCGCATAAGCGACCCGCATCAGCGGTGCCTGGCGGATGTCCAGGCGATAGTGCCGGGGGTCGAAACACTCATGCAGTTGCGTGGCGATATCGCCGGCCACCGGGTCCAGCGTCACCGCCTCGACTGCCAGCCGGGCTTCACGCCAGACCACCTGCATGGGCTCGGCCAGGCCTTCCCAGAGCACGCCCGTGCGCAGGATGTCATGGCGGGCGACAACGGATTGCAACGCCTGGGTGAAAGACTCCAGGCGTGTGAAGCTGTCGAACGCGAACATCATATATTGCAGATAGGGATCGCCTTTGGCCGCCGCGAGGTGATGGTAAAGAATTCCCTCCTGCAACGGCGCCAGTGCATAAATATCCTGCACGTTGGCCACGCCGCCTGGCACCTTCGAAACGATCCCATCGATTGCCCATTGGTCCAGCTCAGCCAATGGCAGCATGTCCGGGGTAATCCGCGTGCAGCCATCCGGGAGGCCATTGGCCGGTACCAGGACTTCCGAATACCCACCGACCGCGGCGGCCAGCGCCGCGAGCGTCGGCTGGCCGAACAGCACCCTCACGTCGGCGCTCAAACCAGCGTGACGCATGCGTTCGATCAGTTTCACCGCCAGCAGCGAGTGACCGCCCAGTTCGAAGAAGTTGTCGTGACGACCGACTTGCTCAAGGTCCAGCAAGTCTTGCCAGATCGCGGCGATGACGGTCTCGGCCTCGCCTTGCGGGGCTTCGTATTCGCGAGTCGCCACCGATGACTGATCCGGTGCCGGCAGCGCCTTGCGGTCGAGCTTGCCGTTGGTGGTCAGCGGGAACACGTCAAGGACCACGAACGCGCCCGGTACCATGTACTCCGCCAGCGACCCCAGCAATTGAGCACGCAGGTCGGCAGCCGATAGCGATGCACCGTTGGCAGCGATCACATAGGCCACCAGACGCTTGTCGCCCGGTTCGTCCTCGCGAGCGATGACCACCGCCTCGCTGACGCCCTCGCAGGCCGCCAGGGTCGCTTCGATCTCGCCCAGTTCGATACGGAAACCGCGGATCTTCACCTGGTCGTCGTTGCGGCCCAGGTACTCGACGCTGCCGTCCGCCAACCAGCGGCCGAGGTCGCCGGTCCGGTACAGGCGCGCGCCTTCGCACCCGCTGAAGGTATCAACGATAAAGCGTTCCCGGGTCAATTCGGGACGGTTCAGGTAACCCCGCGCCACACCCACCCCCCCCACATAC
>NZ_JABWRA010000095.1:0-11527 GCF_014268705.1 Pseudomonas sp. SWRI179
CCAGTTTGCAGTGATGTTGGATGGGCCGGCCTCTTCGCGAGCAGGCTCGCTCCCACAGGAGATCTTGGGGGTTCATGGGGCTTGTGTTCACTGCGACCCATTGTGGGAGCGAGCCTGCTCGCGATAGCGGTAGCACAGCTACTTGGATGCTGAGTGCATATCCTGCTGTTGCTCTGCCTTTGACTTTGATCTGTGGCGCCCCGTACCCACCACCGGCCATTGCACCGACACACGTCGACCCAAACCAGCCTCGCTTGTCCCCATTTCCCGCGACAGACGCCGACACAAAGTCGGTGCTGAAATGCGCGAGCTGCGAAATGCACAGGTACCGCAAACGATGCCGTGGGTCGCAGTGACGTCTCGAGCACATCGGTTTGCGCAACTCGCAACACGGTGTGCCTGGCATTTAACAGGAGCGTTAGTCATGCCGATTAAGAACACTGGCGGATCGGTCAACCCCGCGCCAGCCCCCCTCACGCACGGTGCATTCCTGCATGAAACATTCGTCGCCCGGGCCCGTGAATTCCCTGAGCGAACCGCGGTGTCCGACGCCTCTCGCTCATTGAGCTACGCGCAACTCGACACTGTCTCGTCGCAACTGGCGGCCCGGCTTCGCCAGGAAGGCGTCCGGGACGGCATGCTGGTGGGGATGTGCCTGCCACGTGGCGTCGACCTGGTCATCAGCCTGCTGGGCATTCTCAAGGCCGGCGGCGCCTACGTCCCGGTCGATCCGCAATACCCGGGCAAGCGGGTCGAACACATCGTGCGCGACAGCGGCCTGGGCCTGATGATCGGGGAACTCGCCGACCTGCCGCAAAGCGCGTCCGTGCGCGTCCTGTCCCTGGCCGAGCTGCTGGCCGGCCCGGCCCTGCAACCGCTGCCCGCCGCCGACCAGCGCAACCCCGACGAGGCCGCGGCCTACGTCATCTACACCTCCGGCTCCACCGGTGAGCCCAAGGGCGTATTGGTGGCGCACGGTAACGTCAGTCGCCTGCTGGAAAGCACCCAACGCTCGTTCGCCTTCACCGAAAACGACGTCTGGTCGATGTTCCACTCCATCGGTTTCGACTTTTCGGTATGGGAAATCTGGGGCGCCCTCGCCCACGGTGGCCACGTTGCCGTGGTGCCCTACGATGTGTCGCGCTCGCCAAGTGGCACGCGTCAATGGCTGGCCGACCAGGGCGTCACCGTGCTGAGCCAGACGCCATCGGCGTTCCGTGGCCTGGATGAAGCGGACCGTTCTGCCAGTGCGCCATTGGCCCTGCGTTATGTGGTGTTCGGCGGCGAGGCGCTGCCCGCCACGGTGCTGCGACCGTGGGTCGAACGCCATGGCGACCAGACGCCAGCCTTGATCAACATGTACGGCATCACCGAAGCCACCGTCCACACCACCTTCAAACGGGTGCTCGGCCAGGACCTGGAAAGCGCCGCCATGGTGTCCATCGGTGCACCATTGGATGGCTGGCGCCTGCACCTGCTCGACGCCGATCAACAGCCGGTGCCTCAAGGCAATGCCGGTGAGCTGTACATTGAAGGTGCCGGTGTAGCGCTGGGCTACCTGAATCGTCCCGCCCTGAACGCAGCGCGCTTCGTCCAGTTGCCGGGTACATCAGGCCCTGCCTATCGCACAGGCGACCTGCTGGTGCTGGGCGACGATGGCGAATACCGCTACGCCGGTCGTTGCGACGAACAACTTAAAATCCGCGGATTCCGCATCGAGCCGGGCGAAGTCGAAGCGTGCCTGCAAGCCAGCGCCGCCGTAGCCGCTGCCCATGTGGCCGGCCACGATTACGGCGATGGCGACTGGCGCCTGGTGACCTATGTGGTACCGACCCATGGCGTGACGGCCTGGACCGAACAGGTCCGCAGCGAAGTGGCCGCACAGGTGGCCGCGAGCCTGCCGGACTACATGCGCCCTTCGGCCTACATCCCACTGGCGGCATTGCCGGTCACCGACCACGGCAAGATCGACAAGAGCCGCCTGCCCTCGCCCGACTCGATCCCATCGACCGAGCTCCACGCCAGCGAGCCGAACCTCACTGAACAAGAGCAGTTCGTGCTCAAGGTCTGGTCGGACGACATCGGCCTGAAGAACATCGGCCTGAACGATGACTTCTTCGATTTCGGCGGCACCTCCCTGGCCCTGATCCGCTCGTTGAGCACGCTCAAGGCCCATTACCGGGTCAACCTCGACCCAGGTGTGCTGGCCGATGGCGCCACCGCCAAAGTGTTGGCCGGCTGTATCCAGCGTTCCCTTGTTCAAGCCCATTGATCGAAAAGGAAAAGCCCATGAGCAAAAAATTCGCCTTGACCCCGGAAGAACGTGCGGCGTTTGAAAAGAACGGTTTCATCGGACCATTCGACGCCTATTCGCCAGAAGAAATGAAAGAGACCTGGAAGCGCACCCGCCTGCGTTTGCTCGACCGCAGTGCCGCGGCCTACCAGGATCTGGATGCGATCTCCGGCGGCACCAACATTGCCAATTACGATCGCCACCTGGACGACGAATTCCTCGCCAGCCACATCTGCCGTCCGCAAATCTGCGACCGCGTCGAAAGTATCCTCGGCCCGGACGTACTGTGCTGGCGCACCGAGTTTTTCCCGAAATACCCTGGCGACGAAGGCACCGACTGGCACCAGGCCGACACCTTCGCCAACGCCTCGGGCAAGCCGCAGATCCTTTGGCCGGAAAACGAAGACTTCGGCGGCACCATCACCGTCTGGACCGCCTTCACCGACGCCAACATCGCCAACGGTTGCCTGCAATTCATCCCCGGCACCCAGAACAGCATGAACTACGACGAAACCAAGCGCATGGCCTACGACCCCGATGCCAACAACAGCTCGGTGGTCAAGGACGGCGTGCGGCGCGGTTTCTTCGGCTATGACTATCGCCAGCTGCAGATCGACGAGAACTGGAAGCCCGACGAAGCCTCCGCCGTGCCCATGCAGATGAAGGCCGGCCAATTCATCATTTTCTGGTCGACGCTGATGCACGCCTCCTACCCCCACAGCGGTGAATCCCAGGACATGCGCATGGGCTTCGCCTCGCGTTATGTGCCGTCGTTCGTGAAGATCTACCCCGACTCCGACCACATCGAGGAATACGGTGGACGGATCAGCCTTGAAAAATACGGCGCGGTCCAAGTCATCGGCGACACGACACCTGAATACAATCGCCTTGTCACCCATACTACCCGAGGCAAGAAATTCGAAGCCGTCTGACCTTTTCACTGCCACATGACAGTTGGCATGCGCAACGTGCCTGACAGGAGTCCCCAATCCATGACTATTTCCACCGACGCAGCGACGCGCCTGTGCGAGACCGTGAGGATGCTTAGGCACCTTGCCATCCATTTGCCCGATCCGATCTGCCTGAGCTTTCTGGCCCAGGGCAGTGACGTGGCGCCCGACCAGGCTTGCTCCAGCGTGAGAGCCACGGAACGGGCGGTTAGCACCGCGTTCGCCAGGATCGGCGTCAAAGCCGTGCAGTACGTGCATGACGGCGAGGCGCAACTGTCGTCTTTCGAGATGTTCATCAGCAAGAAAATCTGCCAGGCCCTCGAGTTTGCCTATGATCACTTCGACGACGTCGACAGTGCCAAGGACTTCGGGCGCCTGGTCAGACACTTCGATTTCAGCGGTGCCGTGCCCGAGGTCGAGACACTGCACCTGATTACTCGCGACAACGTGGCGCTGTCGGTGCATGCCAGCACCGAGCGAGACCGCCCGGCCATCGTCCTGGCCCTGCCCTGCGGCATGCCATTCGATCTGTGCCGCGACTGGTTCAATGCGCTGAGCGAAAGATTTTTCGTGGTCACCTGGGAAACCCGCGGGCTGTTCGGTTCATGCACTTCGTTCGACCAGTTGTCCGTGGACACTGACGCCCAGGTGGGCGATCTGATCAATGTGATGAACCACTATGGCCTGGACAGCGCGCACCTGATGGGCATTTGCGGTGGCGCGGTGATCGCCCTCAGCGCGGCGGCCACCCACACCGATCGGGTCAATTCCCTGAGCCTGTGGCACGGCGATTACAACCTGGGGGACGACAGCCTGCGCACCGCCCACCAGCAGAACTTCGAATGGCTGATGGAATCGGCCGCCGTGGACCGCAACGAAGCCAGTGACTTGCAGGCGTTATTCCTGGACCAGGCCACCCTGGCGACCATTCCGGACTCCATTGCCCACGCGGCGCTTTATCCCTACGTCAACGAAGAGCTGTTCTACCGCTATGCGCGACTCAACGATGCGTTGAACAAGACTGAGTTGAAGTCGCGGCTGGAACAGATCACGGTGCCTACCCTGGTCGTCGCTGGCGACTGCGATGAAACCACTCACCTGGGTGGCTCCAAGCACATTGCCGCGTCCATCAGCGACGCCTTGCTGCATGTGGAGCGCAATGGCAGTCATCTGGCGTTCTTCGAGTCGACCCAGGTTTCGAAGCAGACGGCTTTTCGTTTTCTGGAGTCGACGGTGGGCTCGGCTCATCTGGCGTGAGGCGAGTCCTGTGGGATTGGTGGCTTCTCGCATTTCGGTCTGTGTGTATATCCATTGCTGCGGTATTGGTAGGCCTGTGTGGGAGCTTGCTCGCGAAGGCGGAATGTCAGTCAATGAAGATGTTGGATATGCCGGCCCCTTCGCGAGCAAGCCCGCTCCCACAGGGGGCTGGGTGTACATGAATTTTTGTGCCTACCGAAAATCCAGCGTGGGAGCAAAGCTTGCTCGCGATAGCCGTGGCTCGGTCAATGACGATATTGGATATGCCGGCCTCTTCGCGAGCAGGCTCGCTCCCACAGGGGGACTGGGTGCGCATGAGTTATGTGGCTGCTGCTGAAGATCCAGTGTGGGAGCGGGCTTGCTCGCGAAGGCGGAATGTCAGTCAATGAAGAGGTTGGATATGCCGGCCTCTTCGCGAGCAAGCTCGCTCCCACAGGCCTATGGATAACCATCAATCCCGTGGGCACCGCAAGCGAGCTCGGTCCGTATCAAGCCACCATATGTTTCTCACGATGAAACTCAAGATACAACACCGTCCGGTGAGCCCTGGACGCATTCACCGCAAAGTGGTCCAGCGACCCATCAAAGATCACCAGGTTGCCA
Source organism: Pseudomonas sp. SWRI179 (assembly GCF_014268705.1). Lineage (NCBI taxonomy): Bacteria > Pseudomonadati > Pseudomonadota > Gammaproteobacteria > Pseudomonadales > Pseudomonadaceae > Pseudomonas > Pseudomonas sp. SWRI179. The sequence goes on from NZ_JABWRA010000095.1 coordinate 5,104, forward strand.
TTGGTGCTCTGGTTAAAGCTCCCGTTGACGTTGAGGTAGGCATAGTTCTGCGTAGTAGGCGCATCGATGGTCAATTGCATATGCAGCAGCCCCTCCTCCCAAGTGCCGGTATGAGAGTGAGTACCGAGGAACACATTGGGCTCCATGCGCAACAAGGCGCAGAGCTTGATGCCAGGAATCTTGCTCAGCAGCTCGATAGTCCCGGGCATGGCGTCGCGGGCGTAGGGGATCGGGGTGTCGTAGGCCACCAGGCCGTACTGGGTCCACTCCGGCATGATATCCATGTCGTCACCCCACCCCCAGAGCCAGCCGTACTCTCCTCCCGCCGCCATGTGTGCATCGATCTCCTCGACGATTTCGGCGATCTGCTTGCCCACGCGGTTGATCGTCAGGGTCGGCGCATTGAGGGCCAGAAATTCCTCGCGGATCACTTCCCAGTTGTCGGCCAGGTTCTTCAGTTGCGGAAAACGGCTGGGATCATAAAACGACGGGCGCATAGGTACTCCTTTTATTGAGGTTGTCGATTCCGCTGGCAATGCCAGATTGTCCTGTCCGCCGGATGCCTTGGGGCGTAGCAGGAGAGCCTGCCAAGGGTGACCCACCGGGCGCGGCCTGTCTGTCACGGGAATCAGGTACACCGGGGCCGACTGGCATTACAGGGGCTCGGCCTGGGGGTTCTCGATCATTCGCGCGACAGTCGTCGGCACTGGCGGTTCGTCCAGTCGACGCATCGGCCCGTAGAGCAAGACGCTCAACGGCAGCAGCGCGAACAACCCGCCGGCCACCACGAACAGCAGCCCCACGCCGCGCCCCGGGCCCACGCCCAGCCAACGTCCAATCGAATCGGCGTAAAGCCCCCCGGGTACCAACGCCGGCTGAAACCAGTGGTCCACCAGGAAACCGCCGACGATCACCGCCAGGCTGGTGGTGGCGATGGTCAACATACTGATCAAGGCAAACACACTGGCGCGGCTGTCGCTGGGAATCCTGCGCATCCACAACGAGTTCACGCTGGCGTCGGCGATGCTCGCCATGGTGATTGCGACAAAGGCCAGCGCGCAGTAGGCGAAAACCTGCGAGACCAGCCCCAAGGCGACGACACAAGCCGCCAGCAACAGATCGGCCACCGCCACCAACGCCATCAAACGGCGTGGGTTGCCCATGGAGATCAGCAGCCCCGCGCCAGCCAGGCCACCCAGGGCCGCCCAGGTGTAGGCCATCCCCAACGCCTGGCTGCCCAGGGTCGACAGCAGCAACGGCGTCATCATCAGCGTGGCCAGTGACAACAGCGCCGTGCGCATCATGGTGTAGATCAGCAACCCGGCCATCAGCCGCTCGGCGACAAAGAACTTCAGCGCGGCGGCGACATTCCCCAGCGCCCCGCCGAACACCGTGCCTTTGGGCGCGCTGTCCTGGCGCCCCGGCGCGCCTCGCACATGGGAGAACGCCTTGATCACCAGCAAGGTGCCGGAGCAGAAGGTCATCAGGTCCACCGCCAGGATCGTCACCAGCCCGGCACTGGCCATGATCGCCCCCGCAAGCAGCGGTGCCACCAGGGCCGAAGCGTTCTTGCTGATGCTGATCAACCCCGAGGCCCGGGTGAACTTGTCAGGGGCGACAATCGTACTGACAGCCGCTTGATAGGCGGGCTTGCGAAAGGCGCCAACAATCGACGCCAGGCAATTGAAAACGTACAAGTGCAGCGGCTCCAGCCGTTCGAACCAGAGCAGCGCCATGACCCCCAGGAGCAGCACCGCCAGGGTCACGTCGCAACAGACAATGATCACCCGATGACTGATCCGGTCGGCCAGCCCACCTGCCAAGGGCAAGAACAACACGGCCGGCAGTGTCGCCGCCAGTACCACGTTGGCGAACGCCACCGCCGAGCCGGTATGGTTGTACACCCAGACGCCCAGGGCGAATTCCATCAGCGCCGTGCCCACCACCGCCAGCGACTCGCCGCACCAGAGGAAATAGAAACCGCGCCCCAAATCGAAACCCCGGCGGCCGCTCCCTACGCTCATGGGCGCACATCGCGAGGCGTGACGGCACCGATGAATTTGTCCAACAGCCGATAGGCCAGGGAATAGAGCACCGCGCCAAATACCAACGGCGCAAAACGGGAGAATAGATAAGTGCGCAACACCCGCCTGGCGATGGGCGAGCTGATGTTGCCGCTGACATGCAAAGGCGTCGGGAACGTCGCCGCGACGGTCGCGCCGAATTCATCATCCAGCGATTGCACCGCGTGCCACCAGTAGACCGGGATGTACAACGCATCCCCCGGCTCCACCACCGTGCGCAGCGCCCGCAAGGTTAGCGTCCCCGGGAAGCGCCCGGTGTCGATGTCGTACAGGTAGCCCGCTTGCTCGATCACCGGGCGCAAGGCTCGCCAACTGGCTTCGTCTGGCGGTAACAGCAACACTTCCTTGGCGCCGACGACCTGGGCCATGAAGGTTTCGTCGACGACATGGAAGTGCCAATCGGTATAGGAATTGCGGTACAGGAAGCTGCGATGGGGCGGATAGTGCCGGGACTTGCCCAACTGCGGCATGAACGGCAATCCACCGACATCTTCCTTCATCTGTTCGATGGCCGAGCCTTCGGAGAACCGGCAACTGTCGGCCACCAACGGCGAATCACCCACGCTCAGGTCGTCGAGGAACTGGTGGAACGGCACCTCCCGGTAGACCGTCTTGGCGTATTCGGTCAATTCGGCCTTGACCTGTGGATTGGACCAGCCGATGACCTCGGAAACAATCTGCGAGCGCACCACCACCGCACTGTTGCGCGAATGCGCCTTGAGGTAGTCCAGGCGCTGCCATTTATGGAAAGCCGGCCAATGCCGTACCGCATTCTTGACCAGGCAGGGACGGTTGCGATTGACGTAGCGGCGAGTGAATTCCTCTTTGGAAATCGCCAGCGCATCGATCACTTCGACGGCGCCCGCCTGCGGGTGATTGGGGAAGCGGGACAAGCTCCAGAACTTCGTCGCTGGGTGATCCGATTCGGCGGTTAATGGCATTTTCGACCCTCGCAAGCACACACTCAGGGCCGTTGGTATAACAGACTCGCACGACCACGCCCAAGCACCGCAAAGCCCCGTTCCGCGCTGTTGTCCCTGCTTCCCATGACAGACATCCCAAGGCGGATGCTCTAGTTTTTTCTCACTTTGTGAAGGGATATCAGGCGCAGCCGAACGGCAGGACGGGGACTCTCGAAGGCTCGCAACGCAGCCCTCGCCACGCCGTCACCTCCAGCGCTTTGCGCCGCCTGCGATGTCCTTCTCCACGGCTATTGATTCCGCCGACTGGCAGTCGTCCAGGTCTCCACCACTGCCATTCGAACGGAGAAAAACCTCAATTGATTCTGCAAGCAGGTGCTCCGAAATGGATTCGTCGACCGATATGTTTCCTACCCAAGACTCCGCGTCCCACGAGCTGGCTTCCGTCCAGCAGGGTATCTGGCTGGATCAGCTCGCACACCCGGACCTGCCCTACTACAACATCGGCATGTCCCTGGAGATCAAGGGCGAGATCGACATTGCACTGTTCGAGAAAGCCATCGAGCTGGTCGCCAACCGTCACGACACCCTGCGCCTGAGCTTCAGCCATGAAGGCGGCACCGGCCGCCAACGCGTCCTGCCCGAGGTCAAGGTGAACCTGGAGGTGGTGGAGTTCTCCGAGGCCGACGCCGACGCCGGCCTGGCCATGGACTATCTGCGCAACGCCTTTCGCCAACCCTTTGAATCGTTGACGGGCCAGCTCTGGGACGCACGCATGGTCCGTTGCGGTCCGAACCGCCATTACTGGCTCGCCCGCTATCATCACTTGGTCACCGACGGCATTGGCGTGGCCCTGATCGGCCATGCCGTGGGTTCAGCCTACAACGCGCTGCTGGCCGGCAACGATGAAGTCGCCCAAGGACATTCCTACCTGTCGTTCCTGGAAGACGACCGGGCTTACCTCGCCTCGTCCCGCTATGAGCGCGACCGCCAGTTCTGGCAGGACACCTACGCCCAGATGCCGCCATCGCTGCTGCAACGCCGGGCCGATTTCAAGACCGGCCAGGCCAATGAATTGGCGCCCAGCGCCCAGGTCCAGGCGATGCTGCCGCGGGCGCTGTACAACGCGTTGACCCAATTTGCCAGCGAACGCAGCCTCTCGGTCGCTCATGTGCTGATCAGCGTGGTCGCCACTTATTTCTGCCGCACGGTCGGCGTCGATGAAATCGTCATCGGCATGCCCGTGCATAACCGGACCACGGCCCGGGCGAAAGAAACCGCAGGCATGTTTTCCTCGGTCAGCCCGATCCGCCTGCCCGTCGACTTCGACGCCTCGCTGCTGGACCTGATGCACGCCGCTGGCGGGCAATTGCGCCGCTGCTACCGTCACCAGCGTTTCCCCATCGCCGAACTCAATCGCACCCTGCGCCTGGCCCAGACCGGGCGTCGACAACTGTTCGACGTGTCACTGTCGTTCGAAAGCCTGGACGGCGACGATCAGTTTGGCGGCACCTCGTCCACGGTCATCACCATGGACAACGGCTACGAGCAGACGCCCATGGCGATCTTCGTGCGCGACTACCATCCGTTCGAAGACGTCCACCTGGATTTCAACTTCAACACCGCCTACTTCAACCTGGAAGAGGCCCGGTACCTGCAACAACGCATCGTCTCGATGCTCGAGGCGGTGCTGGAGCAACATGACACCCCCGTGGGGCATTACCCGCTCATGAGCGAGGCTGAGCGGCAACGCCTGCTGGTGGAATTCAACGCCACGGCCCGGGAATATCCACGGGACGTGTTGATCCACCAGTTGTTCGAACAGCAAGCCCAGCAGCGTCCCCACGCCTGCGCCGTACGCGGCGATGCCGGGCCGTTGCTCAGCTATGAACAACTCAACCGCCAGGCCAATCGGCTGGCCCATCGCCTGATCGCCCTGGGCGTGAAACCGGACGACCGAGTCGCCGTGAGCCTGCGGCGTGGACCGGAAATGGTCATTGCCCTGCTGGGGACGCTCAAGGCCGGGGCCGCCTACGTGCCCATCGATCCGGACCTGCCGAGCGCCCGTCAGGCGTTCATGCTCGACGACAGCAGCCCCCGGGCCGTGCTGACCAGCCAGGCGCTGCAAGACCAGTTGCCAGCGTCGAATGCGACGCTGCTGGCCCTCGATGACCCCGCACACCTGGCCGCTCAACCCGAACACAACCCGGACCCGCGCGCCCTCGGCCTGGCCCCCGCTCACCTGGCCTACGTGCTCTACACCTCCGGCTCCACCGGTACCCCCAAAGGGGTGATGAATGAACACCTCGGCGTGGTCAACCGCCTGTTATGGGCCCGGGACGAATACCGTGTCGATGCCAACGACCGGGTGCTGCAAAAGACCCCGTTCGGTTTCGACGTGTCGGTCTGGGAGTTTTTCCTGCCGCTGCTGGCCGGCGCCGAGCTGGTCATGGCGCGCCCAGGCGGCCATCAGGAGCCGGACTACCTGGCCCGGCTGATGCGCCAGGCCGGCATCACGCTGCTGCACTTTGTGCCGTCGATGCTCGACCTGTTCCTTGAACACCACGACGGACAGGCCTTCCCTGAACTGCGGCGCGTGCTGTGCAGCGGCGAAGCCCTGCCCCGCAGCCTGCAACGGCGTTTCGAACAGCAGTTACAAGCGGTCGAACTGCATAACCTCTACGGCCCGACCGAGGCGGCCATCGACGTGACGGCCTGGCAGTGCCGCGCCAGTGACCCCGGCGAAAGCGTGCCCATCGGCCGGCCGATCGCCAACATTCAAATGCACGTGCTCGATGGCCGTGGCGCACCACAACCCTTGGGCGTCTCGGGAGAAATCCACATTGGTGGTATCGGCGTGGCCAGGGGTTACCTGAACCAACCGCAATTGAGCGCCGAACGCTTTATCGCCGACCCGTTCAGCACGGAGCCGAACGCGCGCCTGTACAAGACCGGCGACCTTGGCCGCTGGCTCGCCAACGGTGCCCTGGAGTATCTGGGCCGCAATGACTTCCAGGTGAAGATCCGTGGCTTGCGCATCGAGATCGGCGAAGTCGAAGCAGCCCTGGCGTTGTGCCCGGGTGTTCGCGAGGTGGTGGTCATTGCCCGGGACGACTTTCCAGGGCAGCCGGACAGCAAGCGTCTGGTCGCCTATGTCTGCGGCGAACCGATCCCGGCCGAACAACTGCGTAGCGCCTTGCTCAAGCACCTGCCCGAATACATGGTGCCCAGCGCCTTCGTCCACCTCGATGCCTTGCCCCTGACCGCCAACGGCAAGCTCGATCGCCGCGCCCTGCCAGCCCCCGGCCTGGAATCCCTCGCCAGCAAAACCTACGAAGCGCCCCTGGGCGACACCGAAATCGCCCTCGCCGGTATCTGGAAAGACCTGCTGCAACTGGATCAGGTCGGCCGCCACGACGG
>NZ_JABWRA010000096.1:0-11311 GCF_014268705.1 Pseudomonas sp. SWRI179
CGGTGTATCTGAACCCTGAAAGAGAGCTTACTGTGATCGCAAAAGTGGCATAACAAAACGGTGAACGCGACAACTACCTTGAAAAACGCCGATATTGGCTGTGCAGTCGCCTTCGCGAGCAGGCTCGCTCCCACACTGGATTCGGGATATACGCGAAAATCCCTGTCCACCAGAGATCCCTGTGGGAGCGAGCCTGCTCGCGATAGCGGTGGGTCTGTGCCAGTGATGTTGGCTGTGCTGCCGCCTTCGCGAGCAGGCTCGCTCCCACATTGGATTCTCTGTGTACCAAAGATCCCTGTGGGAGCGGGCTTGCTCGCGAAGGGGCCGGTTGACTCGACATCCATCAACAGCTTCAGCGAATCCCAGCCAGCAGCACCCGGGCAGTCTCCTTCAGGGGTTCGTCGCCCTCTTCGAGCAACTCTTCAAGCAGGGTCACGGCGGTCTTCAGGTCGCCATCGTCGATGCAGTTCTGGGCCTGTTCCAGCTTGGCCGAATGTTCCGGGGGCTGGGGTTCGAGGGACAGGGTGTCCAGGGAAACAGGTTCAAGGGCCAGTGGCTCAAATTCCAGCGCCTGTTCTTCATCGGCAAAACCATCGAGGAAAGCATCGTCCAGCGATTCGGTTTCCAAGGGCGCTTCCCACTGCAGCTCCGGTTCGTCGAAACCTGAAAGCGACAAACCCTCGGCCGGGTCGTTAGCAAGGGGGGCGACCGGTTTGTTTCCGGTGGAGGCGTCCTGGTCATCGGCAAGGTCCCAACTGGTTTCCATGGACAGCGCATCCAGGTCCAGCTCGAACTCATCACGCGGCGCCTGTTCAGGTTCAGGTTCAACTTCAGGCGCCGGTGCCTGGGGTTCTGTCGGAGCCACTATCGGTGCGGTGATCGCGGCAACCTTGGGATAACGCCCACGAATGTCCTCCAGCGTCCCGGCATCGACCCCCTGTCCCAGCAAATGATTTTCCTGGGCCTGGAAACCGATGACATCGCCCTGCCTGCCCAGGACCTCCAGCAGTTTCAGGCCCAGGTCGGTGCGTTCAGGCTCCGCCAGCAATGCCGCGCGCAACAGCCCCGCTGCCTCGGTGAAACGGCCGTAGGTCAGGTAGATCCCGACGCCCTCCAGCACATCACCCAGGGGCGCATCGCCGTTATTGAACGTTGTCGCCGCCTCGGGGGGCTCCGTGTCGGGGATTGAGTCAAAGTTTTCGTCGCCCGCCTCCAGCATCGGTGTGGGGCGCTCGGTCATCGGCTCCAACTCGGCCTGCTGCTGGCGACGCCGGATGAACAGTAACAACGCCAACAACCCCAACAGGGCTACCAACCCGACCACCCATGTCCAATCGATGCCCTCTGGCTCTGCAACCGGTTCGGTAACGGGGGATACGTCCGGAGCCGGCTCCGACGCAGGCTGCGCCGGTTGCGGTTGCGCAGACGCAACGGGGGCTGGAGCCGTCTCGGCCAGCCGGGCCTGCAATTCGCTGATCTGCTGGCGCTGCCCGGCGAGTTCCGCATCCTGGGCCTGGAGCCGCGCTTGCAGTTCCTCGATGGTCTTCTGTTGTTGCTGATTTTGCAGCACGCTGGCGGCCAGCTGCTCATCGGACGCGGCAGAAGCCTGGCCAGCGGCGGTCGCAGCCGATGTCGGCAACACGGCCGAATCGGGCAACAACAGGCGTTGGCCGATGGAGAGCCGGTCGCTGCCGGGATTCAAGGCCTGGATCCCTTGCACCAGCTCATTGACCGACGCGTTACTGCCAGCGTCATGCAGGCGCTGGGCAATGATCCAGGGGTTGTCTCCCTGCACGACCGTATAGCGCTTGCCCTGTACCGCCGGGGGCTTGATGGCCGGGGTGGCCTGGCTCGGCGCAGGCTGCGCAGCCGTGGAAGGCTCGTCACGCTCCGGCACGATACCCGGTGAGCCCGGAGGGTCGAGCAGCACGGTGTATTCGCGCAGCAGGCGCCCATTGGGCTGATTGAGCTGCACCAGGAAATTAAGGAAAGGTTCCTCCACCGGTTTGCTGGAGGTCACTCGAATGAAGCTGCGCTCCCCGCGCAAGACCGGCGTAAAGCGCAGGTTATTGAGAAAGAACACCCGCTCCACACCCGCACGACTGAAATCGTCCGGGCTCGCCAGGCTGGCCGACAGATCACCTTCACTGATCCCGGCCACGTCGACCAGGGCGATATCGGCACGCAACGGCTGGTTCAGGGCGGAATGGAGCGTGATCTCGCCAAGCCCCAGCGCTGACGCCAAGGCCGGAAACCCAAGGGCACCCACGACGATCGACACGTTGACCCAACTGCGCAACGTGGACTGCAAACTTTCAAGCATGGGCATCCCTTTCGATTACCAGAACCAACCTCGGCATAAACGCCCTCAATAGGAACGCTTACTACTGGTTATAGTTCGCTAACCGGCGAATCTCAAAAGTCTGACGCCAGGGATATGCCTCAGGATTTTTCCAGGTTGGCCAGGATCGTGCCATGGACCCGCATGCAGACGCGCATGTCCGCCTCGTCGACACCTTCGAACAGCTCCCGACGCAATTGCGTGGCGATGGTTTCGATTTGCTCGATCAACGGCAGGGCGGGTGCGCAGAGCACGATTTTCTTGGCCCGGCGGTCTTCTGCCACGGCTTGGCGCTGCACCAGCCCCTGGGTTTCCAGGCTGTCGAGCAAGCGGGCCAGGGTCGGGCCTTCGACCGCGACGCTCTGGGCCAATTCGCGCTGGGTCGGCGCCTGTTCGAAACGGGCCAAGTGCAGCAGCACCAGCCAGCGCGCCTGGGACAGGCCCAGCCCGGCCAGGCGACGGTCCAGTTCGGCACGCCAGCCTCGGGACATCTGCGCCAACTGCATGCCAAAACGGTGTTGATCGGTTAACGGCATAAAAAACTCATCAGATCTGAAATAGAGAAAAACTAATTATTAGTCAGCTAAGCATGAGCTTTGGATTCAAGCAAGGCTGGCCTTGTACTGAATCGTTAAAGGAGCGCAACTCACTGATCAGACTTCAAATTCCGACTGCAATGCAGCCCTGACGCAGTACAGCACACCTTCGGGCACCCGTCCGACAAACAACGCGGCGACTTCGGACACTGGCGGCAACTCGCCTTCGCCATCCAGGAACGCGTCCTGTACTTCGCCCATCAGCTCCTCGGGCAGATCCAGTGTCTGCTCCAGGGATAACTGCTGTTTGCCAATGGCCTCGGCCAGCATCGTGTAGACGTTTTTTTCCGAGCATTGCAATTGCCCGGCGATCTGCACAGGTGTCATGCCGGCCCGAGCCAGGGTGATGAGTTCGTGGCGCACATCGGCCACCGCTTTCGGCGCTTCGGCTTCGCCGCCCAGCACCTGGAGGAAAGCCTCGCCATAACGCTCCAGCTTGCGCGCCCCCACACCGCTGACCCGGGCCATTTCCGCCAGGGAAGTGGGCTGGCTGCGGAGCATTTCCAGCAGCGTGGAGTCGGGGAAGATGACGTACGGCGGTACGCCGTGTTCCTCGGCCAGCTTGCGACGCAAGGCGCGCAAGGCTTCCCATTGATCGCGCTCTTCGCCACGGACCAATTGGCTGGCCTGGCTCTTGCTGCTCTTGACCGCCGTTGCCGGCTTGAGGTCGCGGCGCAGTTCCAGGGTGACCTCGCCCTTGAGCAGGGGCCGGCAGGTTTCGGACAAACGCAAGCCGCCGTAGCCTTCCAGGTCGATGTCCGCCAGGCCGCGGGCCACCAGTTGCCGGAACAATGAACGCCACTCGCCCTCGGTACGGGCCTTGCCCACGCCGAACACCGTCAGGTGCTGGTGGCCGAAGTTGCGGACCTTCTCGTTGTCCTTGCCCAGCAACACGTCCACCAGGTGCCCGACGCCATAACGCTGGCCGGTGCGGAAAATCGCCGACAAGGCCTGGCGGGCCGGTTCGGTGGCGTCCCAGGTTTCCACGCCATCGACACAGTTGTCGCAGTGCCCGCACGGCTGGGGCATGTCTTCGTCAAAATAGGCCAGCAACGTCTGGCGACGGCAGCGGGTTTCCTCGCACAGCGAGAGCATGGCGTCGAGCTTGTGCTGCTCCAGGCGCTTGTGCCGCTCATCGCCTTCGGAGTTCTGCAACATCTGCTTGAGCATCACCACATCTTGCAGGCCGTAGGCCATCCAGGCATCGGCCGGCAAGCCGTCACGGCCGGCGCGCCCGGTTTCCTGGTAATACGCCTCGAGGGACTTGGGCAGGTCCAGGTGCGCGACAAAACGCACGTTGGGCTTGTCGATGCCCATGCCGAACGCCACGGTGGCCACCATGATCAGGCCTTCCTCGTTAAGGAAACGCTTCTGGTGGTAGGCCCGCAGGTCGTTGGGCAGGCCGGCGTGATACGGCAACGCCGGGAACCCTTGTTCACACAGGAACGCCGCCACTTCGTCGACCTTCTTGCGCGACAGGCAATAGACAATGCCTGCATCGCTGCGGCGCTCGGCGAGGAACGCCAGCAACTGCTTGCGCGGCTGCTCCTTGGGCACGATGCGATAGAAAATATTCGGACGGTCGAAACTCGACAGGAACCGCTCGGCATCCTGCAAATGCAGGCGCTCGACGATTTCCTCGCGGGTGCGCTTGTCGGCGGTGGCGGTCAGGGCGATGCGCGGCACGTCGGGGAACAGTTCCGCCAGTTGCCCCAACTGCAGGTATTCACGCCGGAAGTCATGACCCCACTGGGACACGCAGTGGGCTTCATCGATGGCGAACAGGGCGATTTCCAAGCTCTGCAGGAACGCCAGCATGCGTGGCTGCACCAGGCGTTCCGGGGCCAGGTACAACATCTTCACTTCGCCGCGCTTGATCCGCGTCGCCAGGTCTCGCTGTTGCTCGGCGCTGAGGGTGGAGTTCAGCGCCGCGGCGGCGACACCCAGTTCCTCGAGGGTCGCGACCTGGTCATCCATCAGCGCGATCAGCGGCGAAACCACCACCGCCAGGCCGTTGCGCAGCAGCGCCGGTACCTGGAAGCACAAGGATTTGCCGCCGCCGGTGGGCATGAGCACCAAGGCATCGCCACCGCTGGCCACGCGCTCAATAATGGCACCCTGGCGGCCACGGAAACTGTCGTAGCCGAAGATGTCCTTGAGGACGCGTTGAGCCTGTTCGAGCATAGAAACTCCAAAAATCACCAAAACATCCCTGCAAGGCTGGTTCAGAATCACAAACGCTGCACCGGCAATTCGTAAGTGCGCGTTTCGAACCGGCGGGACGCCGCAGGGCATCACAAAACGCGGCAGTATACCCGAGGCCTTCGTTGCAAAGGGGGCTGCTGACAGGAGGTGCTAGCGGCGAGTGTTGGACAACACCCAAACCTGTGGCGAGGGAGCTTGCTCCCGCTGGGTGGCGTAGCCGCCCCCAAAAACAGGGCCGCTGCGCGCCCCAGCGGGAGCAAGCTCCCTCGCCACAAACCGCCCTGACTTTGAGTCAAGCCCGGCCAACAACAAGGCAAATCCACCACGCGGCTGGCCTGGGCGCTCAAGAAGGCCTAGAATTCCCGCATTGTTTATTCCCCAAGGTAGCCCGTAATGTCCTTCGCTGAGCAACTGACCCGCCTGCAAGTCTTCCTCGACGCCGATGAGCTGCACGACGAAGCGCTGGACTACGTGGCCGCTCATGGCTACTTGACCGCCCTGTCCATCTGCGCGGAAACCGTGCCGGAGCGTGAGTGGATCGACGCCCTGTTCGCCGAAGAGCCGCACTACAGCGACGAAGCCCAGCGCGCCGAAATCGAAGCCACGCTGATTGGCCTCAAAGCCCACATCGCCCGCCAACTGGCTTCCGATGAAGAATTCGAGCTGCCGTGTGAACTGGACCTGGGCGATGACCCGGACGATTCGGAGCTGCGCGGCTGGTGCATCGGCTTCATGGAAGGCGTGTTCCTGCGCGAAGCCGCCTGGTTCGAAACCGCCGAAGAGGAAGTCAGCGAAATGCTGCTGCCGATCATGGTGGGTTCCGGCCTGTTCGACGAGCAACCGGAGTTTTCCGACATCGCCGCCGACGCGAACCTGATGGACGACATGATCGTCCAGATCCCCGAAGCCCTCACCGCCTTGTACCTGCTGTGCAACGCCCCGGACGAGAAACCAGCGATCCTCAAGCCTCGCCACCACTGAGTGACCGGGTGCCCTCGCCCGTCGGCAACCGCCCGCTGATCCTGCGTTACGCTCTACTGGCCATCGGCTGGTTGAGCGTGGTGCTGGGGGTCATCGGCATCTTTATTCCCGTCCTGCCCACCACCCCCTTCCTGCTGCTGGCCGCGGCCTGCTTCGCTCGCAGTTCACCGCGCTTCTACCAATGGCTGGTAGAGCATCCCCGCCTCGGTCCGTGGATCCGCGACTACCTCAGCGGCAACGGCATCCCGCTCAAGGGCAAGGTCTATGCCATCGGGCTGATGTGGGCCAGCATCCTGTTGTCCTGCTACCTGGTGCCATTGCCATGGGCGCGGGGGTTCATGCTCACCAGCGCGGTGCTGGTGACGGTTTATATTCTCAGGCAGAAAACGCTGCGCAAACCCTGAATATCTAGCGTGGCGAGGGAGCTTGCTCCCGCTGGGTGGCGAAGCCGCCCCTCTCAGGATTAACTCAATCTCCCAGGCATTGCGCGCCAGGCCTTTTGCGGCTGCTGCGCAGCCGAGCGGGAGCAAGCTCCCTCGCCACAAGGGTCTGTGTGCATTCAAGTAGCGGTGGGGCATCCCCATTTATCTTCACTAACATGAACAAAACCCGCCACATCCAAACCGGACATGGCGGGTTTGTCATTTCAGCTCACCTCACACCGTATCCACCTTCAACGAGTGATCATTCAACATCCCATTGATGATAGTCGCCGTGTCCGCACCGCCGATGATTCCCCCCGCGCCCGGCGTGACGCCGTAGTGACTGGCCAGGTTGACGCCGGCCAGGTCGATGGTCTGGTTCGGCGTGGCGCCGGCAAGGGCGCTGATGTCGATGCTAGTGGTGACCGATGCACCGCTGCCGCTGACGGAGAAATGCAGGTAGTCATCCAGTGACGCCGCGCTGCCGTTCTCCCCTTGCAGCAGTTGGGACAGGTCGAGCTTGTCGACGCCGGGCGCGAAGTCGGTGATCACATCGTGGCCGCTGTTGCCCGCCTGCCATTGGAAGGTGTCGGCGCCACTGCCGCCGGTCAGGGTGTTGTTGCCCTGGCCGCCGATCAGTAGGTCATCGCCGCCTGCACCATTGAGCACGTCATGGCCCAACCCGCCGTCGATGCGATTGCTGGCACCGTCGCCGGTGAGGGTGTCGTTGAAGTTCGAGCCCACCAGGTTTTCGATGCCTGCCAACGTATCGGTGCCGGCGCCCAAGGTGTTTTGCGCCGCGAGCAGGCCCAGGTTCACCGTGACCGCCGAGATGGCGTGGGCGTAGCTGGCGGTGTCGTGACCGCTGCCGCCATCGAGCAGGTCATTGCCCGCGCCACTGTAAAGCACGTCATCGCCCGCCCCACCCTGCAAGGTGTTGTTGCCCGAACCGGCACTGAGGGTGTCGTTGCCGTCCCCCGCATTGAGGACATCGTCGCCATTGCCGGCCAACAGTACGTCGTCGCCACTGGTGCCCGTCAGGGTGTGGCCCGCCTGATAGCTGATGCCGACCGAGGCGCTGTCACTGCCGCCGTGGTTGTCGCTGGCGGTGTAGCTGCCGTGGAAATCCGTTGTCTTGCCCTGCGCCCCGGCATAGTCGACGGTCAGGGTCAGTTGATAGTTTTCCGCAGCGTTGGCGTTGCCGACGCCGGGATTGGCGATGTTGGTGACGTGGATCTGATAATCGCCATCCGCTGCCGCGGTGAAAGACGCGCCGTCGTTGATTGCGATGAACGGTCCGCCGTTGAGCGAATACTCCATCGCAATGCGACCGGCCGACAGGTTGTGGTCCAGGGTGAGGGTTTCGCCCTGTTTGAGGCTGATGTTGAGCCGGTCTTCGTCGTTGGCGTTGTTGTTGGAGACCATTCCCAGGGCACCGCTGACCACCAGCATCGCCGTCATGCTCGCGGTATTGGCGACGAAAGCACTGCGGTTGAGGTTGATCGACTGCACGTTGTTGCCAGTGAAGCTGGCCGTGCCGATGCTGCCGGTAAAGTCCGCGCCCTTGGCGAGCCAACCGGTATTGAAACTGGTGGGCGAAGCCGTGAGCGGATCGCCGTTGGCGTCGCTGTCGTTACCCAGCAGCAATTCACCCGGGATCACGATGTTGCCCGACAGCACGTTGGTGATGACGTTGTCATCGACAGCGATCGGCGGGCTGTTCGGAACGACTTTGATCACCAGGTTGGAGCTTGCCAGGTCACCGTCGTTATCGCTGACGGTGTAGCCGATATTCTCAGTGATCAAGGCATGGGTGACGGTCTGGGAGGTATAGCTGAACGCACCGGTATCCAGGTTGACCACCAGGGTGCCGTCGTGGTCGGTGGCGATACTCAGCGTATTGGTGGCGGTATTGAAGGAACCGTGGTTGAGCCCGCCGCTAGCGGTCAATGCACCGTGACCTCCGTTGGCCGCCGGGTCGTAGTTGTACGTGGTGCCATCGACCACCAGGCTTTTGACAAACCCACCATCGGCGCCGAACGAGCCGCCCTCGCCCAACAGGTTGCCGGTGACCGGTGCGCCTTGCACGGTGTCGGCGAGCACCGAGTTGAGCTGGTTCAGGTCAGTGACCACCACCGCGTTGGTGTTGGTGTGGGTGCTGCCGTCGTAGGCCAGCGGGTCGAGGTGGGCATTGCTGACGCCGCTGCCCAGGCCGATGGCGTAGTTCTTGATGCCGTTGGCGTCGAGGAAGGCTTTCCAGGCGGCTTCGTCCGTCGAGCCGATTGCGCCCAAGGTCGGCTTGCCGTCGGAGAAGAAATAGCCAACGTTCTGTGCGCCGGTCAGTTGGCCGGAAGTTGCGAACGCCGTCTGGGCCATCGCCACGGCCGCATCGTAATTGGTGTCACCGTGCGCCGTCAGCGCGGCGATCAGCGTCTTGGCCGTTGCCACGTCTACCCATACGGCGCTCTGGTCGGTGGCGCTGCCGCTGAAGGTCACGAGCTGGACTTTTACATCGCCCATGTCGTCGTATTTGTCGAGCAAGGCGCTGACCGCCTGCTTGGCCAGGTCCATTCGCGAGAGCCCCGACACGCCAGAGGGGTCTTTCATGCTGCCGGAGACGTCGAGCACGATCAGCAGGTTGGAATCGATCTCGGTCGCCGTGACCGAACGCTCGGACGCGACAGCCTTGGGCACGTCATCGACAATACTGACCACCAGGCTGCCGGTGGTGCTGTTGCCCAGGGAGTCCGTGGCCTGGTAGGTGAAGCTTTCACTCAGGGCATTCGGACCGTCGTTGGCGTGGGGCGTGGTCGTGGCTGGCGCCGTCAGGGTGTAGGTGTAGGAACCGTCGGGGTGAAGCGACAGTTGACCGTAGGCACCGGTGGCGTTGCCCACCAGGGTGAAGGTGACGGCGCCGGTGGCTCCGCTGATCGAACCGACCAAGCTGCCGCTGGCGGTTTCACCGGTCGCGCTCGGCTCGCTGCCGGTGACGGTGCCGGGGGCCAGGTCCTGGCCGTCCTGGTTGAGGTCGAGGGCTTGTTCATAGACGGTGATGTCGTGGTCGGTTTCCGCGACGAGGCAGCTGTTGTGTACATCAATGGTGACGGTCGTGGTGCTTTCATCGCCATCGGCGTCGCGCACGGTGTAGGTGAAGACATCGGTCGCGCCGGGGGCACCGACAGAGCCAGGGTTGCTGTGGTAGACCGCATTGCCATTGGCGTCCAGGGTCAGGTAGCCATAGGTGCCGTTGACCTGGGTGTTGAGGCCGCCGATGGCAGGGTTCGAGGTGTCGTTGCCAGCGCGCACGCCGATGACTGCGCCGCCGTCGGCGCCGAGTACGTCGTT
This sequence comes from Pseudomonas sp. SWRI179, assembly GCF_014268705.1. Taxonomy (NCBI): domain Bacteria; kingdom Pseudomonadati; phylum Pseudomonadota; class Gammaproteobacteria; order Pseudomonadales; family Pseudomonadaceae; genus Pseudomonas; species Pseudomonas sp. SWRI179. Next base: position 9,891 of record NZ_JABWRA010000096.1, read on the forward strand.
GTCCAGCACGTTGCCGTTGACCGTCCCGCCCTCCACCACCGAGGCAGCGTCGCAGTGAGCCTTGGGTACGTCGTCGACAATGTCGATGACGATGGTGCTGGTGACCGTGTTGCCCAACGAGTCCGTGGCCTGATAGGTGAAGCTTTCGCTCAATACGTTCGGGCCATCGTTGGCATGAGGTGTTGTCGTGGCCGGCGTGGTCAGGGTGTAGGTGTAGGAACCGTCGGGCTGAAGCGACAGTTGACCGTAGGCACCGGTGGCGTTGCCCACCAGGGCGAAGGTCACTGCGCCAACCGCGCCGCTGACCGAACCGACAAGGCTGCCGCTGGCGGTCTCACTGGTGGCGCTCGGGGCGCTGCCGGTGACGGTGCCGGGGGCCAGGTCCTGGCCGTCCTGGTTCAGGTCGAGGGCTTTTTCGTAGACGCTGATTTCCTGGTCCGGTGTGGCGACGAGGCAGCTTTCGTGGACATCGACGGTGATGGTGGTGGTGCTTTCATCGCCATCGGCATCGCGCACGGTGTAGGTGAAGACATCGGTCGCGCCCGGGGCGCTGACGGTGTTCGGGTTGCTGTGGTAGACGGCATTGCCGTTGGCGTCCAGGGTCAGGTAGCCGTAGGTGCCGTTGATTTGGGTGTTGAGGCCGCCAACGGCCGAGGTCGAGGTGTCGTTGCCGGCGCGCACGCCGATCACGGCACCACTGGCAGCCGGCCCGTCGGCACCACCTTCGTCGTTATTCAGGACATTGCCACTGACCGTCCCGCCCTCATCCACCGAGGCGGAATCAGCATGAGCGGTCGGCAGGTCATCGACGATGTTCACATCGAGGTTGCCGTTGGCGGTGGTGCCGTTGTCGTCGGTGGCCACAACCGCGAATTGCTCGCTAACGCTGTTGGCGCCGTTGGCATTTGGATGGGCTTCATTGTCCAGAAGCGTGTAGCTGTAACTCACTACACCGGTGGCCGCGTTGAAGCCGGTGATGGTCAGGGTGTTGCCCAGCGCGGTCGTGATCGACTGTGGGAAACCGGCCGCTACGCCGCCCGTCACCACATTGATCCCGCCCACGCTCAGGGTCTGCACACCGTCCAACGCCGTCACGGTGAACGTGCCGCTTTGGGTCAGGGCCGATGCATCCGGGCTGCTGCCATCGCTGAGGTTTTTTTCCTGCAACGACAGCTCGCCGCCTTCGGTGTCGAGGCCGGTGATGATCACCGGGTCATCGTTGTTGTGGACCTGCAAAACCAGGTTCGCGGTGCTGGTATCGCCGTCGGCGTCGGTCAGGGTGTAGGTGAAGGTTTCGCTGCCATTGCCGCCGCCGTGCAAGCCTTTGAAATCGGCGTCGGCGGTGTTGAGGGTGTAGGTGTAGGAACCGTCGGCGTTGAGCACCAGGGTGCCGTAGGTGCCGGTGAACGTGCCGGGGGTGA
>NZ_JABWRA010000097.1:0-10743 GCF_014268705.1 Pseudomonas sp. SWRI179
AATCGCCTGAAGCAACTGGTGGACAGCTTCAAGATCTGACCTCAGTCGCAAGCCGACCCAATCCCCTGTGGCGAGGGAGCTTGCTCCCGCTGGCCTGCGCAGCAGGCTCTAGCCGGTCTACAGGCTTATCGCATTGGCCGGTTTTACGACTGCTGCGCAGCCGAGCGGGAGCAAGCTCCCTCGCCACGGGTACGGGTTGCCTGGGCTGGCGCCATCGCGAGCAAGCTCAGCTCCCACAGGGGATTGGCGGTGAGCCTGGATCTTGGGTTCACCCCGGAACCAAATTGTGGGAGCGGGCTTGCTCGCGAAGACGGCAGCCCAGCCAACTGCTTCATTGACTGACCCACCGCTATCGCGAGCGGGCTTGCTCCCACAGGGGATTGGCTGTGTGCCGGGATCTTGGGTTCACCCCGGAACCAAATTGTGGGAGCGAACCTGCTCGCGATGACGTCGATACAGCCACCATCACCACCAACTGACCCGGCGCTTTCGCGAGCAAGTTTGCCCCCACAAAGACTGGCGCTTACTTGAACATCCCCTGCACATTCCCCATCGCCTCATCGGCAAAGCCCTGGAGGAAATCCCGGAAGCCTGACGGTGTATGGGCCTCGGTGTGGTCGGCGATGATGGTCCAGGTGGCGCGGCAGCGGTTGTCGGCCAGGGGTTCGACGCGCATGGCCGCCCACAGGTTGTCGATGCCCAGGGTGTTGTAGATCAGCGTCCAGGTCATGTGCATGGCCTGGTCGTCACGGCTGTTGAGCTGTTCCACCACCAGGTTCTGCCCATCGACGAAGAACTTCTTGCGCAGGGACCTCACGCCTTCGCCGGTCATTTCGATGCGCTCCAGCGCCGGGATGAAACGGTTGAAGCCGCCAAAATCACCCACCACGTCCCAGACGCGCGCCGCATCGGCCGCGACCTCCACCGAGGTTTCGACCTGGCAGGCTTGTGGGTTTTTGATCAGGGTGTCGGGTTGAAATGCACTCATGGTCTTGCTCCTTGCTTTGGATTGAGGGTGTTTCAGATGAAGTCGATGGCCTTGAGGTAATCGGCGCCGCGGCGCAGCAGGGCCGGGGATTTTTCCGGGTAGCTGGCGCCCATCTGCCGCACGCCGGCGCGGGCGTTGTCGTGGCTGATCAGCGAGATGTCACCGATGTCTTCCTCGAAGCCGTTGAGGTAGAAACCCAGTACGCCAAACAACGCGTTGTCGGCATCGACCCGAGCCAATTGCCGTTGCCACTCGGCGATGCTCACCAGGGAAAATTCCCGACCGCTGTCACGGAACGACGCCACATAAGCGTCCCAGCTCAACGGTTGCGGGTTATGCAGGTTGAACACCGCTTGGCTGGGCTGGTAGCGGCTGGCGTGGAAGGCGATGAAGCGGGCCAGGAAGTCCACCGGCATCAGGTCGAAATTGAGCGACAGGTCCGGCACCTGGCCGAGCTGGATCGAGCCCTTGAGCATCAGCATCAAGCGATTCTTGTGGGGTTGGCAGACCCCGGTCAGGCTGTTGAAGCTGATGTTGCCGGGGCGGAACAGATTGACCCACACGCCGCGGTCCCGGGCCCGTTGCAGGATCCGTTCGCCGACCCATTTGGACAGGTTGTAGCCGTTCTTGATGTAGATCGGCGGCGTCTCGGCGGCCGGCTGTTCCAGTACCTGACCGTCAGCATCCAGGGCACTGGAGGCGGACAGCGTGGAGACGAAATTGAAGATTTTCTTGCTGCGCCCTTCGCACAGGCGCAGGCACTCGAAAATCGGTTCCACGTTGTCCCGTGCCAACGACTCGTAGTCGAGCACATGGTTGACGTGGGCCGCGTTGTGCACCAGCGCGCCGAAGGTGGCATCGATGCGGGCATAGACGTCGTCCGGCAAACCCAATTGCGCTTGGGTGATGTCGGCGGCGTAGACGCTGACGCGGTCCAGGTCCAGATGGGTCAGGTGATTGTCCCGCAGGGCCTGGGAGAAACGCTCGGCCGCGCTCTGTTCAGCGCTGGCGCGCACCAGGCAGGCGACTTCGGTGGCACCCCAGGCCAGCAGCGCTTCGACGATGTGCACGCCAAGGAAACTGTTGGCGCCAGTCACTACCACCTTGTGCACATCGCCGCATTGGCTGATGGGCAGCGGGTCAAGGTTGAGCTCGGCCTCGGCATCGATGAAGGCCTGGGGGCTGAGGCTCGACGCACTGCCTTGCTCCGGATCGTCCAGCAACTTCGCCAAGGTCATCAGCGTCGGCGCTTCGATGAAGCGGTTGATCGACAGGCTGCGGCCGAATGCCTGGCGAATGCTCAGCAGCAATCGTGACAGCAGGATCGAATGCCCGCCGAGGTTGAAGAAGCTTTCATCGGTGGCGATGTCGTCGATCGGCAGCTCCAGCAGCTCGGCCCACAGGTGCTGCAGTTGTGTCTCCAAGGCGTTCTGCGGCTGCCGGCGTTGGCCGTCGACGTGCACCTGCACCGCCATGGCGAGCAACGCCCGGCGATCGACCTTGCCGTTACTGGTGTAGGGCAGGCTGGGCAATTCGACGTAGGCGGCCGGGTGCATGTAGCTGGGCAAGCTGTTCTGTACATGCTCACGCAAGGCCTGGAGAGCGGCGCCGGGGCACTCTTGTTCGGGATGAACCAGGAACGCCAGGATCCGCCGCCGTTCATCGACCCCCACCGCCACCTGGCGAAACAACTGGCTTTCCCGCAGGCAGTGTTCGATTTCCTCGGGTTCGACCCGAAAGCCACGGATCTTCACTTGGTTATCGCGACGGCCACACAGTTCGATGCCGTTGTCGGTCCACTGGCCGATGTCGCCGGTGCGATAGACCCGCAACGCTTGCCCGGTGGGTAGCGTCAGGTTGAGGTAACGCGCCGCGGTCAGCGCCGGATCATTCAGATAGCCGAGGCCGACGCCCGGGCCGGCGATGTACAGCTCGCCCGTAACACCCTGGGGAACCGGTTGCAGTTGTTCGTCCAGGATCAGCACCCGACCATTGGCAATGGGCACGCCGAGGTTGCGGTTGTTGTCGCCAACACCGAAGCGCCGGGTGGTCGCCAGCACCGTGGTTTCGGTCGGGCCGTAGATGTTGTGGAACCGGCATTGTGGCGCGAGCTGTTCGATCACGAACGGCTCGCAGACATCGCCACCGGTGATCAGGTGCGCCAGGCCCAACGGCGCCTCCAGGGGCATGACACTCAGCAACGCAGGCGGCAGGAAGGCGTGGCTGACCCGCTGTTGCTGTATCAACGCGACCAATTGTTGCGGATCGCGGCGCTGGTCTTCGCTGGGCACCACCAGCAGGGCGCCGTGGATGAAGGTCGGCAGGATATCCAGCAGCGACGCGTCAAAGTTGATGGTGGAAAACTGCAACGCCCGACTGTCGCGCTGCAACCCGACGTAGTCGCCGTACCAGGCACAGAAATGGCTGAGGTTGCGGTGGCTGAGCAACACGCCTTTGGGCTGGCCAGTGGTGCCGGAGGTGTAGATCGCTACGGCCGGTTCGTCGCCATCCACGGTGCGGCGGATCAACGAGGCCGGAATGCCTGGCTTGGGCGCTGGCAGCTGATGGATGTTCAGCGTTGGCAACATCAGGTCGCCCAAGTCGCTGTCGCCGTCGTGCAGCAGCAGGTCCGCCTGGGCATTTTCCAGGATAAAGCGCCGACGTTGCGCCGGATGCTGCGGGTCCAGCGGCAGGTACACCGCCCCACAGCCGAGCACCGCCAGGATCGCCGCGTACAGGTGCGGGGATTTGGGCAGGCACACGCCGATTACTTTGTGTGAGGAAGTCCTGTGGGAGGAAGGCTTGCCCCCGATGAACGATGATGCGGTTTGCTTGAGAGCATCGGTGTCTTCATCGCGGGCAAGCCTTGCTCCCACAGGTTCTGCTTTTCTTGCCCCCACAGATTCTCCAACAGCTCCTTCCTCATGTTCTGCTCGGTGCAGTATTTCCAACATCGGCTGCTGCAACCTCAGCGCCAGGCGGCGCAAGGATTTGTAGTCGATCAATTGCCCATCGACCCACAGGGCCGGTTGCGTCGCGTCATCGAGCAGGCGCTGTTCGATGCTGTGCATCACCGGCACGTCGGCGGCGGCCAGCAGCCAGGGCACCGGCGGTCGATTGAGGCCGTGCTCGAAGGCCAGCGGCTCCAGCGCATCGAGCCCGAGCAGGGGTTGATCAACGGCCTCAGCGTGTACCGTCGGCCAATCATCGAAGCAGGTCTCATCCCGGGACAACTGGCTGACCAGTCGTGCGCCGGTTTCGACCAGCGTCGCCAGCGTACGCAGGCGCAAGGATTGACCATTGCCATCGCGTTGCGGCGCGATCACTTCCTGGCACAACAGCCGCTGCGCCCCGTCGCGAAAGAGCAGCACCGGTTGCGGCAATGCTTCGCCTGCCAGCGTGCGCAGTGCCACGCGGACCTGAAGGCATGAGCGGGCTTCAATGGCGCGCGGTGTCGTACCGTCGTCGATCAACAGATCGACCGGCGATTGCAGGTCCACCACCGCGTGACCGTGCTGCTCCAATTCCCGGGCCAGTTCGGCCATGGCCTGGCTGGTGCCAGGCACTGCAATGTCGAGGCGTCTCATAGAAAGGTCCTCATGGGGTCAGATAATCAGCGAGGGCATCGCGCACGCAGGGGGACGCGAGCATCGAGCTGCCGCGAAAAAAACGCGTGATGTTGCCCACCAAGGGGTGAAAACGATTGATGGGATACGCCAGCGCACTGGCGTCTTCGCGCAGCGACTGGCGCACCGATTCGTCGACGGGCAGGTGCGCTATCAGCTCGAAGTCGAATGCTTGCTGCAGGTCGCTCGCCAGGTACTGGGCGATGAAACCGGGCATCAGGCGCGCGATCGCCGTGCGGTCCTCTTCGGGGGCGGTGCGCCAGTAGATCTGCACCAATCGCGTCCAGAAACCGGAGTGCCGGCCCTCGTCGAGCAAGTGATCGGCCATCAGCCCCTTGATCGAGGCCTTGACCGAGTCGTCCCGGGCGAAGGCCGCCACTTCGTTGGTCACCGTGTTCTCGGCAATGGCGATGCAGATCAGCTCCACGGCACTGAGCAGATGCTCTGGCGCCTCGGCCAGGGTCGCCGGTATGGCGCGGCTGAGTTCGATCTGCCCAGGCAACGGGATCGGTTCGATGCCGGTCATGTCGATGGTCTGCTGCATGAAGTCCATCGCCACCAGCGCGTGGTAATCCTCATCCACCACCACGGTCATCGCGTCGTAGCGGCAGGCGAACGGGAACTCGATGCCGAAGCGGTTCTTGGCGATGCGCCGGGCGGTGTGGTCCACCAGTTCGGTCTCGAAAATCACCACGTCATTGATGAATTTGTAGAGGCTCTGCACCAGCACGAAGTCGCGCAATTGCGCACAGTGGCTAAGGAAGGCCTGGCTGTGCACCAGCGGCTGGCGGCTCATGGGGAAGATCAGCTTGTCGTCGTCTTCGACCCGGCGCCGTGGCCGGGTACGGATCGTGGCGCGGCTTTCCCAGGCGTCGGCGAAGGATTGGTATTCGACGGCGTTCATGGCATCACCTGTGCAACCGGCTGGGCCATGCTCTGGCGCAGGCCGTCCCACAAGGCCGCGCGACTGTGAACGGCGGCGAGCGCGGCGGCCAGCACCTCGGTTTCGCGCTGCGGGTCGCCATCGATCAGCCGCGCCAAGAGTTTCTCTGCCGCCGGCCCGTGGTCTTCGGAGTCGACCTCGATGTGCCGTTGCAGGTAGTAGCGAAAGGTCGGAGCCTGATCCAGGCCAATGCCCCAGGCGTCCAACATGCGTTGGAACATCTGTGGGATGACGCTCTCGCGGCCATGCACGAACGCGGCGGCCACGCTGTGGGCCGGGGCGTGCAGGGCGGTGTGCAAGGTCTGGCGGACGAACCGCGCCGCCGCCGGTTCGACCTCGACGCTGTCCAACGCGGTCTCGGGGCTGACGCCTTCCTGCTGCAGGGTAATGAACTGCTCGATTGCACGGGTATCGGCGCCGATTTCCCGCATGGCGTCCAGGTACAGTTCGAAATGGCTGCAGTAGCCTGCGCCGGGGCGGTCATCCGACTCTTCCCCCAGCACGATTTCATTGATCAAGCGGGCCGCGTGAGGGTCGGCCGGCGGCAGCCAAGGCAGGTGGACACAGGTGAGCTCGCGTTGCAGCCGCTTGGTCAGCGACATGAAGTCCCAGACGGCAAAGACATGGCTTTCCATGAAGCGGCGTAACAGATCGATTGATGTAATCTCGGAAAAAACCGGGTGTTGTCCAAGTTCATGCTTTTTCAGAGATAGTTGTTCTTTGGATGGCTGCATTGGAACGTCCTCATCAATGATGTTATGTCCGGAAGGCGGCTCGTTAGTTAATGAGGACGAGCGGGCGCCTGAACCGGAATCCATGAATTACCCAAGGGGGTGAAGTATTCTCTTTTAATCGTTGTTTCAGCTTTCGATGCCAGTGTTTGCTGGGGTATTGGCGCATCGAAAGGGCCGCTGGTAACGCGGTGAATAAAAAATTAATACATGTAACAAGTAAGCGGCAAGTGTTTTTTTAATTATTTGAAGTTGTAGTTTTACTGGGCGCAAAGAGGCCTTTTAAAACTTTTAATATAAGTTTTATTGGGGCGAAGAAGCTCCTTCCGATTTAGCGAGATCAGAATCGAATAGTTCGAGTGAATGCCTCACTCGGAGCACTTCAGGAATCGGGGAGTAAGAAGTTTTTTGTTAGGGGCAGGACATCGGTCGGACTTCCGATCATCCCGCCGGTTGGACGTCGCTCCTTGCGTATTGGCTTCGATTCGTCTGGCCTCAGCCAGGCGTTGACTTCTTCAGGTCTGTTTTGAATCGACAAGCGCAAGAGTGAGCCCAAATCGATGGCAGTGCCATTGGACTGATGGGGCGACGAAGCGCGGCCACGGTCAGGCCGCGCCGCGCTGGCGACAAGTGAGTCGGAAGGATATGTAAGAAATTTTTACGCCGGACGAAGCGCCGGCGTGGGATCAAGCCTTCGACGGCTGTTCCAGGTACCGGCGCATGGTGATGGAGGCTTTTTCCAGATGCTGCTCCAACAAGGCGACCGCTTTATCGATATCTCTGGCTATCGCGGCCGCGAGGATGGCGCGGTGGTCGTCCTGGGTCAGCTTGCCCAACCCCATGGACGAAAGATGAAAACGCAAAAAGCGTTCTTCTTCATTGAGCTCGTGTTCGATCAGGTCCAGCAGTTTGCCGTTGGGTGCCTTGTGGTAAAGCGACATATGGAACAGCCGATTGAGCTTGGCGATTTCAGCGTATTCGGTTTGTGTCTCCAACTGTTCGATGTACTGGGCTGCCAGCGCAAAATCATCGTCATCGAGCAGGGGGATGGACAAGCGCAAGGCGAAAGCTTCCAGGACCGCGCGCAAGGCGTAGGTCTCGACCGCATTGTTGGTAATCAGCGGGGCCACCACGGCGCCTTTGTGCTGGACGACATTGAGCAACGACTGTGCTTCGAGCTGACGCAACGCCTCACGTACCGGCATGCGGCTCACGCCGAACAGGTCGGCCAGCTCTTGCTGGCGCAGGGCGGTGCCGCTGGGCAGGCGCCCGTCGAGGATGGCCTCGCGCAGGGAACTTTCGATGATCGACCGCGCCTGATCGGCGGGGACGGGACCGTTGACCTGGATAGTGCTGAGCGGTTTGGGCTTCTTTGTCACGACAACACCTGAACGGGTAGTAACGAAAATTGGATCCATGCCAACGTTAGTTACAGATTGCCAAGCCGTCAAAATCTCGCGGCCCCGGTTCCTGAACTAAAGTTTAGTCTGCTTGCGGTGATTGCAACCTGCCATTGTCTTTTGCCCGGCCAGGCTTCACCATCCAACGAATTTCCAACGGCCCTTTTCGGACGTATTTCCCTTGGCTGCACCTTTCTCGGTCCTCAGGTCCTTGCGTTGGCTGTGTTCGGCACTATTGCTGGCCGGCCTGATGCTGGGCGGCCTGCAAGCCGACTGGGACTTTGCGCAGATCAGCCGGCGGGCGCAAGCGTTATATGGGCCACTGGGCGAAGGGCAGCAGCGGATCGACGCGTGGCAGCAACTGCTGGCGACTCAGAAACAGATCCCCGAACTGGAACAGCTCAAGGTGGTGAACCTGTTTTTCAACAAACAGGTGCGCTACGTGGAAGACATCGACCTGTGGCGTGAAGTCGACTATTGGGAGACGCCGATCCAGGCCTTGTGGAAGGGCGCTGGCGACTGTGAAGACTACGCCATCGCCAAGTATTTCAGCCTGCGTCGTCTCGGGGTGTCCAGTGACAAGCTGCGCATCACCTACGTCAAGGCGTTGCGACAGAACCGTGCGCACATGGTGCTCACCTATTACGCCACGCCCGAGGCGATGCCGTTGGTCCTCGACAGCTTGATCGACGGTATCCAGCCGGCCAGCCAGCGAACCGACTTGCTCCCGGTCTACTCTTTCAATGCCGAAGGGCTGTGGCTGCCGGGCGCCAAGGGCAACAAGAAAGTGGGTGACACCAAGCGCCTGTCCCGGTGGCAGGACGTGTTGAAAAAAATGCAGGCCGAAGGTTTTCCGGTCGAGACGACTAACTAGGAGCGCGCGCTCAGATGTCCTTGTTCAAACAGCTGTTGATCGCTATCTGTCTGTTCCTGGTGGTTGCCTTCAGCGGCAGCTTCATGGTCAGCCTGGAAAGCTCGCGGGCCCAATACGTCAACCAGTTGCGCTCCCACGCCCAGGACGCGGCCACGGCGCTGGCGCTGTCGTTGACGCCGAACATCGACGACCCGGCGATGGTGGAATTGATGGTCAGCTCGATCTTCGACAGCGGCTACTACGCCAGCATCCGCGTGGTCGACGTGGCCACCGACAAGACCCTGGTCGAGCGCACCGGTACACCGGACGCCGGCAGTGTGCCGCAATGGTTCGTCAAGCTGATCGGCCTGGAACCGGCCGGTGGCGATGCCATCGTCAGCCGCGGCTGGGAGCAGGCAGCGCGGGTCGAAGTGGTCAGCCACCCGATGTTCGCCCTCGCCAAGCTGTGGCAGAGCGCGTTGGGCAGCCTGGGCTGGCTGTTGCTGTGCGGCGCCGTGAGCGCGGTGCTGGGGGCCTTGCTGCTGCGTCGCCAGCTCAAGCCGCTGGACTACATGGTGCATCAGTCCCACGCCATTGCCCGTCGTGAATTCCTGAGCCTGCCGGAGCTGCCGCGCACGCCTGAACTGCGTCGGGTAGTGCAGGCGATGAACCAGATGGTCGAGAAGCTCAAGGCGCTGTTCCAGGAACAGGCCGAGCGCAGCGAGAAACTGCGGGTCGAGTCCTACCAGGACAACCTCACGGGCCTGGCCAACCGGCGTTATTTCGAAATGCAGCTCAATGCCCGGGTGAGCAACCCGGAGCAGGCCAGTTCCGGTTACCTGCTGCTGTTGCGGGTCAAGGACCTGGCCGGTTTGAACCAGCGGCTGGGCGGCCAGCGTACCGATCAGTTGCTCAAGGCCGTGGGCGAGCAATTGCAGCGTGAGTGCGCCCGCTACCCGGAAACCCACAACCTGGTCACGCGTATTCGCGGCGGCGAGTTCGCGGTGCTGGCCCCGGGGCTGGTGCGTGAGGAAGCGCTGCAATTGGCGCAGAACCTCGAGGCCGCGTTGGCGAGCTTGCACGCCACCGGCGCGACTGACGTGGCCTCGGTGGCCTCCATCGGGCTGGCGCCGTTCGTCCATGGCGACTCGCCGCAAGCGGTGCTGCAGCTCGGCGACCAGGCCCTGGCCCAGGCCGAAAGCCAGGGCGAACCGGGTTGGGCCTGCCTGGATCACAGTGCCTCGGCCAGTGTCGGCGATGATCACCACGCCTGGCACACGCTGCTCGACCAGGCCTTGAGTCATCAGCGCTTCGAGTTGTACTTCCAGCCGGTGGTGGCGGCCCAGGACACTCAGGTCGTGCTGCATTACAAGGTGTTGTCGCGGCTGTTGGACGAGCAGGGCCAGACGATCCCCGCCGGGCGTTTCCTGCCGTGGTTGGAGCGCTTCGGCTGGACTGCGCGGCTGGACCGCTTGATGCTTGAACAGGTGCTCAAGCAGATGGCTGGGCATGAGCAGTCCTTGGCGTTGAACCTGTCCTCCGCCACGCTTGCCGATCCGCAGGCGTTGAACAAGGTCTTTGAAATCCTGCGGGCGCATTCCAACCTTGGGTCGCGCCTGACGCTGGAGATTGGTGAAGAGCAACTGCCGGAGCAAGCGGTGCTGGAGCAGTTGACCCGGCAGTTGCGCGAGCTTGGTTTCTCCTTGAGCCTGCAGCGTTTTGGTGGGCGGTTCAGCATGATTGGCAACTTGTCGCGGTTGGGGTTGGCTTATCTGAAGATTGATGGCAGCTACATTCGCGCGATTGATCAGGAAAGTGACAAGCGCCTGTTTATCGAAGCGATACAGCGTGCTGCTCACAGTATCGACTTGCCGTTGATTGCTGAGCGGGTTGAGACGGAGGGGGAGTTGGCGGTGATTCGGGAGATGGGGTTGTTTGGGGTTCAGGGGCAGTTAGTGGGTGAGCCTAAGCGTTGGGGGTGAGGCGGGTTGTGTCCTTTTGACCGCGTACATATCCATTCCTGCGATAACGACCACATAGGGTTCCGGGTATGACTCACCCACATGGGTTACATATCAGTTCACGCACATAGGTAACAGTTTTTAACTGGCAGGGTCAGTTTGCGGTGATGTTGGATACCCACACGATATTGGGAACCGCACGGTCCTGTGGCGAGGGAGCTTGCTCCCGCTGGGTCGCGCA
>NZ_JABWRA010000098.1:0-9534 GCF_014268705.1 Pseudomonas sp. SWRI179
GGTATCGGTTGTTGGGGGAGGGTGGGCTTTAATCTTGTGTTGTCTGATCCGCCGCCTTCGCGAGCAAGCCCGCTCCCACATAGGATCTGCGGTGACACAGCCCCTGTGGGAGCGGGCTTGCTCGCGAAGAGGCCCTGACAGCCACTCGAGATCGCTCAGTTCTGCTCACGCTCATACCGATCCAGGGTATCGCTGGCAATCTCCCGCCCCAGGGCGATCAATTCCGGCGCCTTGTAGAACTCGAAAAACCGGCACACCCGCTTAGGCACGTTGATCAGCACATCTGGCGGGTAACCGGCGATCTTGTACTGGGCCAGGGAGGTCTGCATCACTTCGAAGCTCTGGTTGATCAAGTCCAGCAACGAGGCTGGGCCGACGTTATCGATGATGAATGAACCGGTGGCGGATTTCGGCGCGCCTTCATTCTCCGGCGCGGCAGCCGGTTGTTGGCCTTCGGGCTCGGCCGAGTCGATCCATGGATTGATGTCGGCCGCCTCGGCCTTCAAGGCTTCCTGCTCCAGCAGCAACAGTTGTTCGGCCTGCTTGCGGCGAAACGGCAGGCGCGAACCCAGTGAGCTGACCAGGGTATCGAAGCGGCGCCGGAACGCGGCGGGGCGCGGAATCACCGGTAATCGATACTGTTTCTGGTTGGTGGCGTTGAGGTTGACGGCGATGATCAGGTCGCAGTGGCTCGACACCACCGGCACAATCGGCAACGGATTGAGCAGACCACCGTCCACCAACATGCGGTTGCCTTGCATCACGGGCGTGAACAGGCTGGGAATCGCCGCCGAGGCGCGCATTGCCTGGTGCAGGCAACCTTCCTGGAACCAGATTTCCTGCTGGTTGGTCAGGTCGGTGGCCACGGCGGTGTAGGGAATGCGCAGGTCCTCGATATTGATGTCGCCGACGATCTTGTGGATCTGTCCGAAAACTTTCTCACCGCGAATCGCCCCCAGGCGAAAGCTGACGTCCACCAGCCGCAGGACATCCAGGTAGTCGAGGCTTTCGATCCAGTCGCGGTAATCCTTGAGCTTGCCCGCGGCATAGATCCCGCCGACGACAGCGCCCATGGAACAACCGGCGATGCAGGCAATGTCGTAGCCACGCCGTTCGATTTCTTCGATCACCCCGATATGGGCATAGCCCCGGGCCCCACCCGAACCCAATACCAATGCGACACGTTTTGTCATGACCCGGCCTCTTGTCGAACAGACTTCAACAATGCACTCATCGACGGCTCGGCTCAATCATTGTGGCGCACGCGTCGTTATTTGATACGCCAGCGCGGCATTTGCGTATTCTTCCCCACACTGGAATTTACCCGGTCGGGCCTTGGCACTTTTTGCCGGTGCGACCGTCTTACCAGCACGACTGTTTTCCTGACTTGAGGTGTAATCGATGAAAGCCCGGATCTGCTTGCCCCTGGTGGCATCCCTGATGGTTCTGGCCCTGGCTGGTTGCGCAGGCAAAACCGCTTACCGTGACAGCTGTGGCAGCCAACTCGACAGCGCCTGGCGTGAACTGGACCTGGCCAAGGCCGAAGGTTTTGCCGGCACCGTCAGCTACTCCAAGGCCTTGTCCCTGCTGACCGGCGCCAAGACCCAGCAGCAATTCGAAGCGTTCGAAGGCTGCGCCAAGAAAGCCGAGAAGGCGCGTTTCTACATCCGCGAATCCCGCGCGGGACGATAAAAACAGCTACAAGTTATAAGTAAGGAACGTGCGACGCGCTCCTTACTTGCGGCTTGAGGCTCCCGACTTGAAGCTGCGTACGGAGTACGCCCATGATCGATCGGCTGGTGGCCCGCATATTGGGCCTGGAAGTCCGGCTGCTGGCCTGTCAGGCCCGCTTGAATGCCCACACCGACAGCGAAGCCCTGCATGACCTGCGCACCACGGTACGCCGTTTGCGCAGCTTGTTGCGTCCGCTGCGTGGATTGCCCGGCGTTGAACAACTGGAAACGGCGGCTTCGGCGGTCGGTACGTTGACCACCCCGTTGCGTGACCGCGAAGTGTTGGCGGCTTACCTTGAGCAACACGGCCAGACCGCGGCGGCGCGGCGACGCCAGGTGCAAATGGCCGATGCCTATCCCGCCGTGGCCGCCAGTGTCGAGCTGGCCCAATTGCTGATGATCCTCGATGCGTTCCCGCGCTTCATTCGCGCCGCCCAGCGTGAGGGGTTGCTGAAGGGTTTGCGCAAACGCATCGAAAAGCGCCTGGACAAGCAATGGAAGAAACTCGACGAAGCCCTGCGCGATCCGGCCCATGACCGCCACCGTTTGCGCCTGTTGATCAAGCGCGTGCGCTACGCCATCGAAGCCTACCCTGAACTCGACCGTCTGCCCGAAGCGGCCATGCCCCGGCTCAAATCCGCCCAGGGCGCGCTGGGCGACTGGCATGATTGCTGGCAATGGCTGGCCAGGGCCAAGGAAGAAACCGATCTGCACGCTTGCGTGCCGACCTGGCACGCCACGATGGAAAAGGCCGAGGCCAAGTCCGACAAGGTGCTCGACAAGTTGATTGCCAGTTGCTTTGAATAATCCTGAACCCTGTACATGCCTCTGTGGGAGCGGGCTTGCTCGCGAAGGCGATAGATCAGTTCATACAGTTGTGACTGACCCACCGCCTTCGCGAGCAAGCCCGCTCCCACAGTTGATTGGGGGTGAATTCAAAAATGGCGGCTTTTCTGTCAGTCTCTTTGGCCGGAATGAGCCCTGTGCCGCCCGTCCGGGCTGGTTAAGATGCCTTCATCCTTTTCCCCTGTTTTCGAGGTCGTCATGCGCTTTTCCGAGTTGATCGATGCCGTGCGCCGGCAGCCAGGCGCGGTGACCATCGCGCCAGAATGGGGCCAGGGTCGGGCCAGTTTTGGCGGGTTGGTGGCGGCGCTGCAATATGAGGCGATGCGTGCCCGAGTGCCGGCCGATCGCCCGGTGCGTTCGCTGGCGATCACCTTCGTCGGCCCGGTCGAGCCCGACGTGCCGGTGAGTTTTGAAGTCGATGTGTTGCGTGAAGGCAAGGCGGTGAGCCAGGTGTTGGGGCGGGCGGTGCAGAACGGCCAGGTGGTGACCGTGGTGCAAGGCAGCTTTGGCGCCTCGCGCTCGTCCGTGGTGGCGGTGCAGGCCGACCCCGCGCCGGATTTCAAAAGCGTGGAGCAATGCCAGGAACTGCCTTACGTCAAGGGCATGACCCCGGAATTCATGCGGCACCTGGCGATGCGTTGGAGCGTCGGCGGCTTGCCGTTCAGCGGCAATAAATCGCGGAGCATGGGCGGCTGGGTGCGCTTGCGCGGTGAAGTGCAGGAGGAGCCGCTTAACGAAAGCCATATCCTGGCCTTGGTGGACGCCTGGCCGCCGGCGTTGTTGCCGCACCTCTCGCAAATGGCCCCCGGCAGTACGCTCACCTGGACCATCGAGTTCGTCCAGCCGTTGCTGGAGCTCACGACGCTGGACTGGTGCAAATACCTGGCCGAGATCGAGCATGCCCAGGACGGCTACGGCCATGTCGCCGCGAAGTTCTGGAGCGCCGATGGCCGCTTGATCGCCCTGAGCCGGCAGACCGTAACGGTCTTTGGTTAACGCTTTCCTCGGTTAAGGCTTGCGGTTGTGACGGTGGCGATCGCGCCAGGCGCGCCACCAGCCACCGCTGAGAAAGAACCGCGGAAACGTCAGGAACTGCTCCACCAACAGGCGTGAGACTGCATCCTTGCGGTCGCTGAACGGTTCGGAAACCTGGGCCTCCAGGCTGTGGCCGTGGCGCTGCAAGCCCAACGCCGCGAGCAGGCCGATGACACCGATGGCGACATCGCCCAGGCTCAAGCTGAACACCCCCGACACAATCAGCAGAAACGCGATGATGAACAGCGGCACGGCAATCAGGTGCAACACCAGGTTGGTGGGGTGGCGATGATTGTCGGGGTAGGCGCGCCATTGCCAGGCCGGAAGGTTGGGGTGACGTTTGCCCATGATGCTATTCCCTGAACGAAACCGAATAACCCAAGGATAGGTCCGGGCGGGCGGTGCGGCGAATGGCGGTTGGCTATCGAAGCGATAGGTGGCCATACAGTTTTGCTGTTGTGGCAAGGAACCGCTGTTGTGCAAGGAACTGCTTTGTGGCGAGGAACCGCTGTTGTGGCGAGGGAGCTTGCTCCCGCTGGGCCGCGAAGCGGACCCAAACTGCAAGCCCGGTATGTCTCAGGCTGACGAGGTTCGGCTTCTTGGGGGCGCTACGCGCCCCAGCGGGAGCAAGCTCCCTCGCCACAGGAGTCACAGGAGCCACAGAAGCCACAGGCAAGCCAGTTTCTACAGTTTCAGCTGCCCGATCGCCTTGCTCAACTCCCCCGCCAACGTTGCCAGTTCGTCACTGGTGGTGGCTGAATCCACGGTCTGGCGCACGGTATTTTCGGTCACGTCGCGAATGCTCACCACCGCCCGGTTCATTTCTTCGGCGACGTGGCTTTGCTGCTCGGCCGCGACAGCAATCTGGGTATTGCTCTCGCGCATCTGCGCCACCGCTGCGGTGATCTGCGCCAACGCATCGCCGGCCTCGCGGGCCTGTTGTACACAGTCGTCGGCCTTGAGCGAACTCTCCTGCATGAAGTCCACCGCGTCCCGGGTTCCGGCTTGCAGGGCCGAGACCATGGTGGTGATTTCGTCCGTGGACGTCTGGACCCGCTTGGCCAGATTGCGCACCTCGTCGGCCACCACCGCAAACCCCCTGCCCATTTCCCCAGCCCGCGCTGCTTCGATGGCCGCGTTCAGGGCCAGCAGGTTGGTTTGTTCGGCGATGCTGTGGATCACATTGACCACGCCGTTGATCTTCTGGCTGTCTTCGGCCAGGCGTTGGATCATCTCGGCGGTCTGCTGCACGCCCGAAGACAACCCGGTGATCGACTGCTGCACCCGGCCGACCACTTCGTGGCCATTGCCGGCCAGGGTGTCGGCGGTTTTCGACAGGTCGCGGGTGGCGCCGGCGTGCTGGGCGATGTGATAAACCGTGGCGGACATTTCGTTGATCGCCGTAGCCGCCTGATCGGTTTCGCTTTGCTGGCCGAGCATGCCGTGGCGTACCTCGTTCATGCTCGACGCCAGGCGCGCCGCACCACTGTCCAACTGCCGGGCGGTGCTGGCAACGGTGTCGACCACCCGTTGATAGCCGGCTTGCATGGCATTGAATGCCGCCGCCATCTGGCCCACTTCATCCTTGCAGGCCAGGGGCACGCGGGCGGACAAGTCGCCGGTTTTTTCCACGTGCAGCATCACATCCTTGAGCGTATTGAGCTGGCTGAGCAAAAAGCGGATCAACAGTTGCGACGCGCCCAACATCGCCAGCATCAACACGAACACCGCCACGGCGTATTGGCTGAAGCGTTCACCGAACACTTGGCTCAGGCTTGCACCATGGGCCAACACCGCGAGTTGCTGGCCGTCACCTCGACGGATCACCTGGGCACCCAGCAGCGGATTGTCGCCCAACAGCGGCCCGGCATCGAATTCGACCCAGCCCTCGGCCTGCACCAGCGAAGGCAACGGTTGCTCATTGAACACCGGGATCTGCCCGCGCTGGAATGCCAAAAGGTTGTTGGCTTTGGGCACGGGTTGTCCAGTAGGCCAGGCGTCGAGCACCTGTGCCTGGGCCCGGGCGTTCGCCTGGGCCGCGTGGTTGCGGGCTTGCTGTTCGAGGTGCACGGCGTAGAGCACCAGCAGCAACGTGGTGATAAAGGCGACTGCATTGACCGCCCAGAATTTGTATTTCAACGAGATATTGCTAAGCCAGGCACCCATGGAAGGTTTTCTCTGATAGCGGAAACAGCATTGGCAAGGTGCCATTATTGTGCCGCTACTCAGGAGGCTGGGTTTTGATGTGGGTCAACGGACAGCTGAGGTGCCGGGGATTTTGATATGGACTAACAGACAACCGGATCTCTTGTGGGAGCGGGCTTGCTCGCGAATGCGTTGGATCAGTCACAACTGTATTTGCTGATCCACCGCATTCGCGAGCAAGCCCGCTCCCACAGGGGGGTGGGTTCATTCGGAAAGAGTGGGCAACCCAAAGAACGCCCGGGCGCAAGCGGTGCTGTGGTCGGCCAGGTCTTCCTGGGTTTCCCCCCTGTGCAAGGCCACTTCGCGCAGGACTTCCGTCAGGTAGGCCGGCTCGTTGCGCCCGTTCTTGGGTTTGGGCCGCAGCGTGCGGGGCAGCAGGTAGGGCGCGTCGCTTTCAAGCATCAGCCGACCGCGGGGTATTTCACGTACTAATGGGTGCAGGTGCGTGCCCCGGCGTTCGTCGCAAATCCAGCCCGTGATGCCGATGTGCAGGTCCAGGTCGAGGTAGCTGAACAGCGCCTTTTTTTCACCGGTGAAGCAATGCACCACGGCCGCCGGCAACTGATCGCGAAAATCCCGGAGGATGTCCAGCAAGCGCTGGTCGGCGTCGCGCTCATGGAGGAAGACCGGCAGTTGCAACTGGACTGCCAGGGCGAGGTGCTCCTCCAAGACTTTTTCCTGCTGGGGCCGAGGAGAGAAGTCCCGGTTGAAATCCAGTCCGCATTCGCCCACCGCACGCACGCGGCTGTGCATCAGCAGGTCCTTGAGGTGCCGGGCGCTGTCGGCGGTCCACTCGCTGGCGCTGTGGGGGTGAATGCCAGCGGTGGAAAACAGCCGCTGCCCGGTGTCGTCGAGCTGTTGACACAGTTCCAGGGCCTGTTCGCTGCCCTCGAGGCTGGTGCCGGTCAGAACCAATTGGCAGACCCCGGATTCATAGGCGCGCTCAAGTACCGCCTGGTGTTTGTCGGCGAAACTGGGGTTGGTCAGGTTGACGCCGATATCGATGAGTTGCATGGTGCTACCTCGGCCCAAAGGCCGGAAAGCATATCAGAGCTGTAGATTTATAAGAAAAGCCAAGAACTACAACGAGTTGAGGCTGTCTGTTAAGGCCGCGAGACACATTGGGTTGGTATAAAGGCCATCGCTGTGCCAGTCTTCCGCACTTTTTCGGCGTCTCAGACGCTCTGTTTCCGTCGACTCAGCCTCGTTTTTCAAGGGAGGCGGTCGGCGGTATTCCTTCCGGAGAGTGGATGACACGTCCCCAGGCGTTGCTACTGTTGTGTTGTTCGCTGCTGTTGCCGATGCCGGCCGAAGCGCGGCTGCCTGGCCCAGTGCAGGCGGTGGCGCCGGGCACGGTGCGCGACTTGGCGCAAATCCGTAGCAGCCGAGTGTTGAAGGTGCTGGTCAATCAGAGTCGCAACAGCTCCGGTGAAGTCCAGGGCCAACCCATTGGCGTCGAATACCACCGGCTGCGCGCTTTCGAGCAATACCTCAATGGCCACGCACTGGATGGCCAGGAAATCACTCTCAAGATCATCCCCAAGGCCAAGGACCAATTGCTCGGTGCCTTGCAGCGTGGGGAGGGCGACCTCGTCGCGCCGGGTGAGTTGCTTGAGCCCCAGGCCGGCCATGCCGTCAGTGCCAGCAATCCGATCCGTACCGACGTGCCTTTGCTGCTGGTGGGCATCAAGGGTGAGAAGCGCTACACGCGCGTGGAGCAACTGTCCGGCAAGACCCTGGCCCTGCCCAACGGCAGCGCGGCGGGGGACGCCGTGAGCCAGATCAACCAGAAGCTGGCGCTGCTCAAGCTGCCGCCGGTGAAGATCGAATGGGTCGATCCCTCCCTGGCTGTGGAGGATGTCCTGGAGATGGTTCAGGGTGGGATTTTCCATTTGACCATCGTCGAGCAGCCCATCGCCGAGCGCTGGGGCAAGATCCTGCCCAAGCTGCGCTTCGACCGTCAGGTGCTGATTGGCGAGCCGGGTGACGAATACTGGTTCGTTCGCCGTGACGCCGCCATGCTGCGGGCGAGCATCGACCGATTCCTGGTGACCTACAAGGTGCCCTCTAATCAAGACGCGGCATTCCTGCGTATCTATCGGCGTTTGTACCAAGTCCACTATCCGCTGGCCCGGGCCAATCGCCAGCGCCTGGAAAAGCTGCGCCCGGTGCTGCAAAAACATGCCGATGCCCAGGGCATGGACTGGCTCAACCTGGCGGCCCTGGCCTTCAAGGAATCCGCCCTGCAACCCAACGCCCGCAGCGGCTCAGGCCCCACCGGCCTGATGCAGATCACCCCGGCGGCGGCCCAGCGCGTCGGGGTCGATAACATCCAGAACCTGGACGCCAATGTGCAAGCCGGCGCCAAGTACCTGGCCCTCATCCGCCGCAAGTTCTTCGCCAGCCCCAAGCTCAACGAGCGCGAACGCATGGCCTTTGTCCTGGCGGCCTACAACATGGGCCCCGAACGCGTCCAAGGTATGCGCGCCGAGGCTCGGCGACGGGGACTGAACCCCAACCAATGGTTTTTCCAAGTCGAGCGCATTGCCATGGAGCAGGTGGGAATGGGCGCCGTCAGCTATGTTAATAGTGTGAATAAGTACTACCTGGCGTTTGATCGTGAACGGGAGTCCTTGGAACCGAAGGAGCAAAAGGTTGCATTGCGTAAGTGATCGAATAAATTGATTGATATAACGGATTATTTCCGCTTTTAACATGAATTTTATTGATTAATATAGCGGCCAACTCTCCACTACCCCAAGGAATAACCTTATGAGCACATTCATCAACAAAGTCCTGTTCACCCGCGCCGGCTACGGCTTGACTGTGCTGCGCATCGTCGTCGGCGTCATCTTTGCCGCCCACGGTTCGCAGAAACTCTTCGGTCTGTTCGGTGGCTACGGCCTGGCAGGCACGGCGCAGTGGATGGAAAGCATCGGCCTGACCCCGGGTTATGTGATGGCGACACTGGCGGGCGGCACGGAGTTTTTTGCCGGCCTGGCGTTGATCATCGGTCTGCTGGCCCGTCCTGCGGCGTTGGGCCTGGCGTTTGTGTCGCTGGTGGCGATTTTCTCGGTGCACATCGGTAACGGCTTGTTCATGGCCAACAACGGTTATGAGTTTGCCCTGGCGTTGCTGGGGGGCAGTATCGCCGTGTTGATCGAAGGGGCGGGCAAGTTGTCGGTCGATCGTGCCGTTGCGGGTTGATTGCTCGATTTGAATTCGAGGCCCGTCTTGTACGTAATGCTGTTCACTTAGGAAAACGGCGCTTCTTCCAGAAATGGGAAGCGCCGTTTTTTTTGCGGCTTTTTGGAAAAATCTACTCGCCTTTTCCCGGATGGATCGTGTGTATATCCGTTGCTGCGGTAACGACGGCTTAGGGTTTCGCCCTTACGGCGGGTCACTGTTGAGAAGCGTGTAGCGTTTTTCCTGTGGGAGCGAGCCTGCTCGCGAAGGCGGTGGCTCAGTCGGCGAAATGTTGGATGTGCAGGCCTCATCGCGAGCAGGCTCGCTCCCACAGGGGTTCTGTGTCGGACATGAATTTTGTGTTCACCGGAGATCCAGTGTGGGAGCTTGCTCGCGATAGCGGTGGCTCAGCCACATAGATGCCGGCATGTGCCCCGTTCTTGCTCTTGCTCTTGCTCTTGCTCTTGCTCTTGCTCTTGCTCTTGCTCTTGCTCTTGCTCTTGCTCTTGCTCTTGCTCTTGCTCTTGCT
>NZ_JABWRA010000099.1:0-9348 GCF_014268705.1 Pseudomonas sp. SWRI179
CACTCGGTGCCTCGCTAGGGCTCGGCATGCCCCCACTCCGGCATTGCTCCGTGGGCCGCCGCGAAGGGCCATCCATGGCCCAGCGCGGCTAACCCGGCATCCATGCCGGGTTGCCCACTCCACAATGCCTGCGTTCGGCCAGCGTGGTTAACGGGGCGCCGAGATCAACGTCCACCACGAGGCGGCCTTAGAGCCGACCTGGTTCTTGGTGAGACCGCGTTTCCCCTGTGGGAGCGGGCTTGCTCGCGAATGCGTCGGGTCAGCCAACATCAATCTTGATAGCACACCATTTTCGCGAGCAAGCCCGCTCCCACAGAGGATTTATAGTGAATGCGATACCTGAGAACAACTCCGAAAAAATGTGGGAGCGAGCCTGCTCGCGATGGCGGTGAACCAGCTTGCATCAGCGTTGGATGTGCCGCCGTCTTCGCGAGCAAGCCCGCTCCCACACAGGTTCTGGGTCGTTTATAAGATCAGTGTCCACCGCCGATCCCTGTGGGAGCCGAGCTTGCTCGCGATGGCGGTGGGGCTGCTTGCATCAGTATTGGATGTACCGCCGTCTTCGCGAGCAAGCCCGCTCCCACAATCGGATCGGGGTATGACCGGAGAATCAGGTCGGCTGTCAGGCCGCCTCGCGAGCAAGCTTTGCTCCCACAGATCTCCCACAGTTCTGACGGGTGTACGACTAGGAGAGCCAGGTCGGCTATAAGGCCGCCTCGGCTTGGCTTTTGATCTTGGGGCCCCGTTAACCACGATGGCCGAACGCAGGTATTGCGCAGTGGGCATCCAGGCATGGATGCCGGAATAGCCGCGCTGGGCCATGGATGGCCCTTCGCGGCGGGCCCACGGAGCAATGCCTTCGTTCGGGCATGCCGAGCCCTAGCGAGGCACCGAGTGGTGGGAACCCTAAGCAGCCGTTACCGCAGAAATGGATATGTACTCAATCAAGCCTTCGCGAGCAGGCTCGCTCCCACAATAAACAGGATCGAACTCAGTACCCGTTGGAGCCATAGTCCGGGGTAAACGCAAACCCAACCACCCGCTCAACCCCCGTCTCCAACCGCCCATCCGGCAAAAGCCGCAACCACCGATACCCCGGCGCCTGCGAGCCCACCGCAAAATCCTCACTCCCCGGCTCAAACTGAATACAGGTCGAAGGCGAAGCCAACAAACGAACCCCCTCGCGCACCCGGTCTATCTCCTGATGCACATGGCCCCACAATACCGCCCGCACTTGGGGAAACCGATCCAACACCGCAAACAGCGCCTCCGGATTACGCAACCCGATCGGCTCCATCCACACACACCCAATCGACACAGGATGATGATGCAGGCACACCAAGTGATGCCGCTCCGGCGCCTCACTCAGGGCATTGGCCAACAGAATCAACTGCTCCTCAGCCAAAAACCCCGGCACCGAACCCGGCACGGCCGAATCGAGCATCGTCACCCGCCAATTGCCAATGTCCACCACCGGATCGAGCAACGCACCCTTGACCGCCGCCTCAAGCATCACCTGCGGCTCATCATGGTTGCCGGGAATCCACCGCGCCGGCGCGTCGATTCGTGCAGTCAGTTGCCGAAACGCCTCATAGGATTGCAGCGTGCCGTCCTGGGACAAATCCCCGGTAGCGAGCATCAGGTCAATGTTCGGCTGCTGCTTGAGCACCAAATCAATGACTGCCCGCAAACTGTCACGGGTATTCATGCCCAGCAACGAGGCATCGGCCTCGGCGAACAAATGGCTGTCGGACAGTTGGACCAACAACGCCGCATCGGCCGTGGTCAAGCTGGATACGCTCGGCAAATCGCTTTCTCCCAGGCGCAATCACGCCGTTGCATGAAGCGGCAATTATGCTGGGGGACGATCGAAAGGGGAAACCCGCGAACCGGAACCGGTTCACAACTACCGAACGACTTCGAACTCGTGGCCCAGCGCCAGGCAATGACTCAGCCATTCGCCCAGGAACAGGTTCAACTGGGCTTTTTCATCGGGCTGGTGCATTGACGCATTGGGATAAGGATAGATGCCACGAAAGCGTCGTGCATGTTCGGCGCTGACGACTTCGGCCATGCGCGCGTCGTGATAGACCTGCACTTCCAGTTGCGGCACCGGCAGCCAGGGCAGGCTGTGCTCCTGGCGCACTTGCAAGGTGGTGGTGTAGGGACAGGCCTGCAGCACTTCCAGGGCCAACACGCCAAGCATCTGGTCGCCGTGGGTCACGGCGATGCGGCGTGGCAGCGGATCGTTGCGCATGTCTGGCAACAAGCGCATCAGGCGGGCGTAGTTGGCCTCGCAGGCGGCCTGCAATCCCACCAGATCGACGCGATAGCGGTCGCGCAGCTTGTTCAGGACCATAGCCCCCTCACTTCATCGCGATTCAAGGCCAGCCATTGCAAGGCAATGATGCTGGCCGCGTTGCAGATACGTCCGTCGCGCACGGCTTGCAAGGCATCTTCGTAGGCCCAGGCCTTCACCCGAATGTCCTCGGCTTCCTCCAGAAGGCCATGCAGGCCGCCTGCCCCCGTGCTGTCGCAACGCCCCAGGTACAAATGTACGAATTCATTGCTGCCGCCCGGCGATGGAAAGTATTGGGTCATCGGCCAGAGCGCAGCGAAGACAAGCCCAGCTTCCTCCTGCGCTTCGCGATGAGCAACCTCTTCCGGCTGCTCATCCTTGTCGATCAACCCGGCCACCAGCTCTACCAGCCAGGGGTTGGTGGTCTTGCCAATGGCCCCCACGCGAAACTGCTCGATCAACACCACTTCATCGCGCTGCGGGTCGTAGGGCAGCACACACACCGCATCATGACGCACGAACAATTCACGGTTGATCTCACGGCTCATGCCACCGGCAAACAACTCGTGGCGCAAGACGAGGCGGTCGAGCTTATAGAAACCCTTGAAGCAGGTCTCCCGCTTGACGATGTCCACGGCGTTCGGTGTGGCGTTGGCGAAATCGGTCATGACAATCCTCGTGTGCAGTCGATCAATACGAGGTTCCAACCTCGGCTTCGCGCCATCCTAACGCGCTCGAACCCTTTGGGGCAGCCCCCTGCCAGTGATCGGGATGGACGGCTGCGCTTAAAATCACTCTAATGAGCTTAGTGGCGAACTGATTGCCTTGCCGACAGTCGAAGCGGGTAACTTTTTGCCTTTCCGTGTTTCATGAAGGACGCCCATGTCGCTTTTCAAAACTGCCTCCGTGGCCGCCATTGCCCTGACCCTGGGCGCTTGCCAAAGCCTGTTCCAACCCAACTATCGCGCGCCGCTGGAGACCACTCGCGACGCTTCGGAACAACTGCAGCAAGGTTGCGCCAGTGCCGACTGCCCGTTGGTGAACATCGATACCCTGCACTTTCCGGCCGAACCCGCCCTGGATGGCATCATCGAAAAACGCCTGCTGCAAATGACCCGCACCACCGCGGACGCCCCGGTGGCGCCGACGCTGGCGGCCTATCGCGAGCAGTTCCTGCGCAACGCCGCCCCAGGCAACAGCAGCTATTTGCAGGCCAAGGTACGTGAGCAACATGACGGCCTGGTGATCATCGAACTGTCCAGCTACCTGGACACCGGCGGTGCCCACGGCACGCCGGGGCGCGGTTTCATCAACTATTCGCGCCAGCAGCACAAGGTGCTGACGCTGTCGGACATGCTGCTGCCGGGCCAGGAAGAAGCCTTCTGGAAAGCCGCGCAAGTGGCTCACAACAGCTGGCTGATCAGCACCAAGCTGGATCAGGAACCCGAGTTCCTGAAACAGTGGTCCTTCCAGAAAACCCCACACATCGCGCTGACCTACGGCGGGGTGATCCTCAAGTACGAAGTGAGCACCATCGCGCCATACGCCCTGGGCCACATCGAACTGAAGATCGCCTATCCACGCCTCAATGGCATCCTCAAGCCCGAGCTGTTTCCCGGCCGTAGCTGAAGGCCCGGCCCAGCAACAGTTGCAGCAACCCTGCCAGGATCAACGATGGCAGGGTTGCGCCGATGTCCGGATAGAAATTGGCCAGCAGGTGATAGGTGCTCACCCCACCCAACCAGGCCAACAGGGCCGGCCAGCGCAACGCGGCTGACACCACTTGGCTGCTGCGTTTGCGCAGGATGAAGTGGTCCACCAACACCACGCCGAACAGCGGCGCGAACACCGAGCCGATCAGCAACAGGAAGTTCTGGTACTGCGCCAACGGTGCAAAGCAGGCGATCAAGGTGCAGATGACACCAATCGCCAAGGCCAGGTGCTCGACCTTCAACCCCGACAACATGCCTGTCGATACCGCCGCCGAGTGGATGTCGGCGAAGGCATTTTCCGACTCGTCCAGCAGAATCAGCAACAGCGGAATACCCAATCCAGCACCCGCCAGGGCCAGCAGCAACGCGTTGACTTCACCGCTCGGCGCGAACGCCAGGGTGTAGGCCACGCCCAGGCTCATCAGCCAGAAATTACCGATGAAGAAGCCCACCGCCGTACCGCCGAAGACGTTTTTGGCGCGCTTGCCGAAACGCGAGTAGTCGGCGATCAGCGGCAACCACGACAGCGGCATCGCGATGGCGATATCGAACCCCACCGCCAACGGCATCGAACCATCGCCCGCCTGGGCCCACAGCGCGACCAGGTCAGCCTTGGCGAACAGGTTCCAGGTCAACCAGATGCAAGCCGCCAGCAGCAACCAGATACCCCACTTGCGCAGAACCTTGCGCACAAAGGTCAGCGGCCCGCTCACGGCGAGCAAAGTGGCCAGGGCGCCGAAGAACAGCGTCCACAGCAGTGGGTTCGAACCCAGGCTGCCTTCGCTGAAAGCCCGCGCACCCAGCAGGCTGGCGGCGTCGCGCATGACGATGATTTCGAACGAGCCCCAGCCGATCAGCTGCAGCAGGTTCAATACCGCCGGCACGCTCGCGCCCTTGCTGCCGAGGCTGAGCTTCAGCGCGGCCATGGCCGACAGGCCGGTGTCGCTGCCGATCACCCCGACCGCCGCCAGCAGCAGGACGCCCACCAGCGTGCCGAGGAAAATCGCCAGCAACGAACCGCTCAGGCCCAGGCCCGGCGCGAGCAAGGCACCGACCTGCAAGACCATCAGGCCGATGCCGAGGGAAAACCACAGGGAAAACAGATCGCGGGCGCCGAAGACGCGTTTGTCCAGGGGCACGGCGGTGTCGGGGGAGTAGGTGCTGGGTTGGATGTTCAAGGGTGGTTATCTCAGGGGGATATTTGTTGTTCTGATGATCGCTTTCGCGAGCAAGCCCGCTCCCACAATGGACCTGTTGTGATCACAAAATCCGTGTCCACCAGCGATCCATTGTGGGAGCGGGCTTGCTCGCGAAGGCGGCAGCAAGGTCACCGCCGCCCTCAGCTCAAATCACACTTTCTTGTAAAGCTGACTTCCTTCCTTCTTGAACCGCTCAGCCTGCTCCGCCAAGCCCTGCGCGACATCGACATCCACCGCTTCAATACGCTGGTTCGCCGCGTACTCGCGCACTTCCTGGGTGATTTTCATCGAGCAGAATTTCGGCCCGCACATCGAGCAGAAATGCGCCACCTTGGCCGAGTCCTTCGGCAGGGTTTCGTCGTGATACGAGCGGGCGGTGTCCGGGTCGAGGCCGAGGTTGAACTGGTCCTCCCAACGGAACTCGAATCGCGCCTTGCTCAGGGCGTTGTCGCGGATCTGCGCGCCCGGGTGGCCCTTGGCAAGGTCGGCCGCGTGGGCAGCGATCTTGTAGGTGATGATCCCGGTCTTGACGTCATCCTTGTTCGGCAAGCCGAGGTGTTCCTTCGGCGTGACGTAGCAAAGCATGGCGCAACCGAACCAGCCGATCATCGCCGCACCGATGCCGGAGGTGATGTGGTCGTAGCCCGGCGCTATGTCGGTGGTCAGCGGGCCGAGGGTGTAGAACGGCGCCTCGTCGCAGCACTCGAGCTGCTTGTCCATGTTCTCTTTGATCAACTGCATCGGCACATGGCCAGGGCCTTCGATCATGCATTGCACGTCGTGCTTCCAGGCGATCTTGGTCAGCTCGCCGAGGGTTTCCAGCTCGCCGAACTGCGCTTCGTCGTTGGCGTCGGCGATCGAACCCGGACGCAGGCCATCGCCCAGCGAGAAGCTGACGTCGTAGGCCTTCATGATTTCGCAGATGTCTTCGAAATGGGTGTAGAGGAAGTTTTCCTTGTGGTGCGCCAGGCACCACTTGGCCATGATCGAACCACCACGGCTGACGATACCGGTGACGCGCTTGGCGGTCATCGGCACATAACGCAGCAACACGCCGGCGTGGATGGTGAAGTAGTCGACGCCCTGCTCGGCCTGCTCGATCAGCGTGTCGCGGAACAATTCCCAGGTCAGGTCTTCGGCCACGCCGCCGACTTTTTCCAGGGCCTGGTAGATCGGCACGGTGCCGATCGGCACGGGCGAGTTACGGATGATCCACTCGCGGGTTTCATGGATGTGCTTGCCGGTGGACAGGTCCATGACCGTGTCCGAACCCCAACGGATACCCCAGGTCAGCTTCGCCACTTCTTCTTCGATGGACGAACCCAGCGCACTGTTGCCGATGTTGCCGTTGATCTTCACCAGGAAGTTACGGCCGATGATCATCGGTTCCAGTTCGGTGTGGTTGATGTTGGCCGGGATGATCGCGCGCCCCCGGGCGATTTCGTCACGCACGAATTCCGCGGTGATGACCTTCGGCACGCTGGCGCCGAAGCTGTGGCCGGCGTGTTGCTGGTCAAGCAGGCCAGCGGCGCGGGCGACTTCAAGCTTCATGTTTTCGCGGATGGCGACGTATTCCATCTCGGCGGTGATGATGCCTTTGCGCGCGTAGTGCATCTGGCTGACGTTGGCACCCGGCTTCGCGCGACGCGGGTTGTTCACGTGGGCGAAGCGCAGCTTGGTCAGCTCGGGGTCGGCCAAGCGCTCCTGGCCGAAGTTGGAACTCAGGCCCGCCAGGCGCTCAGTGTCGCCACGGGCTTCGATCCATGGCGAGCGCACGTCGGCCAGGCCTTTGCGCACGTCGATGATCACGTTCGGGTCGGTGTACGGCCCCGAGGTGTCGTAGACCACCACCGGCGCGTTGATTTCACCGCCGAAGTCAGTGGGGGTCACGTCGAGGCTGATTTCGCGCATGGGCACGCGGATATCCGGGCGGCTGCCCTGGACGTAGATTTTTTGCGAGCGGGTAAAGGGCTGAACCGATTGCTGATCGACTTGGGCCGATTCACTGAGGTTGGTCGCGTTTTTTGATTTTGTCGTCATCACGGGCTCTCCAGACACACATCCAGGCAGTGGATTTTTGTCGGAGCGAACCTGTAACGAATGGACGCGTCCCTGCACGGAAGTGCGGACGCTGTGCTTGCTGCTCGAGTGCGTTCAAGGGTCGAACGACATCCCGGACGAAGCACAAGAGGACTCGCCGGGTGACGAGAAATCTTGTTCCCTACGCAGGCGCTAACCTGATCAGGTTCAACGGGATCCGAAATTATTCGATCTCAGCCTCATAGCAAGGCACCCCGACAAGAACCCGGCCAGTCTAGACACAACCACGACAGAACGCCATCGCCAGGGCAAAAGGCGTGATGAATGGCGCATATACAGGATTGTTGCCGTGCCCAGGCGCAACTACACTCGCTACGCCGCGCGCCTGTTATGCGCATTCAATTTGAACGTAGGGATCGCCTCATGTTGCGCAAACTCTCACTGGCCCTCGCCGTGTCTTGTGCGTCCAATGGAATGGCCTGGGCCGCCGAAGCGCCTTTATCCACCCTGACCGACCTGGTCAGCGTGTACCAGGAAGCGGTGGACAACAACGCCGACCTGGCGGCCGCCCGCGCCCAGTATGGCGCCCAGAAGGAAGTGGTGCCCCAGGCCCGCGCCGGGCTGCTGCCCAACCTTTCGGCCGGTGCCGACCTGAACAACACCCGTACCGAGCTCGACCAACCGGCGATGACCGCCACCCGCAGCTCCACGGTCTACCAGGCCACGCTGTCCCAGCCGATTTTCCGCGCCGACCGCTGGTTCCAACTGCAAGCGGCCAAATCGGTCAATGAGCAGGCATCGCTGCAGTTGTCTGCCACCGAGCAGAACCTGATCCTGCAAAGCGCCGAAGCCTATTTCAATGTGCTGCGCAGCCAGGACAACCTGGCCTCGACCAAGGCCGAGGAAGCCGCGTTCAAGCGCCAGCTCGACCAGTCCAACGAACGTTTCGACGTGGGCCTGTCGGACAAGACCGACGTGCTGCAATCCCAGGCCAGCTACGACACCGCGCGGGCCAACCGGATCATCGCGCAACGCCAGGTCGAAGATGCCTTCGAAGCGCTGATCACCCTGACCAACCGCCAGTACAACTCGATCCAGGGCGTCGTCCACACCCTGCCGATCCTGCCGCCGGCGCCCAACGACGCCAAGGCCTGGGTAGACACTGCCGCCAAGCAGAACCTCAACCTGCTGGCCAGCAATTACGCCGTCGACGCCGCCGAAGACACCTTGCGCCAGCGCAAGGCCGGCCACGCGCCAACCCTCGATGCAATCGCCCAGTACCGCAAAGGTGACAACGACGGCCTCGGCTTTACCAACCCGAGCCCCACCGGCCAGCGCTACGGTGGCGACGCGGAGCAACGCACCATCGGTCTGCAATTGAGTATTCCGATCTACAGCGGCGGGCTGACCAGCTCCCAGGTTCGCGAGTCCTATTCGCAACTCACCCAGACCGAGCAGCAACGCGAAGCCCTGCGCCGCCAGGTGGTGGAAAACACCCGCAACCTGCATCGCGCGGTGAACACCGATGTGGAACAGGTCCAGGCCCGGCGCCAATCGATCATCTCCAACCAGAGCGCGGTGGACGCCACGGAAATCGGCTACCAGGTGGGCACTCGGAATATCGTCGATGTGCTGGACGCCCAGCGCCAGCTGTACACCTCGGTGCGCGACTACAACAACGCCCGATATGACTACATCCTCGACAACCTGCGCCTCAAGCAGGCCGCCGGGACGTTGAGTCCGGAGGACCTGCAAGCCCTGTCCCGCTACCTCAAGCCCGACTACAACCCGGACAAGGACTTCCTGCCGCCGGACTTGGCACAGGCGGCGGCACAGCAGTTGCGCTCGCGGCCAGCGCAATAACCTACCGACCTCACTGGCAACGAGGACTTCCTGGGGCGGGGCGGCCTACCTGTGGCGAGGGAGCTTGCTCCCGCTGGCCTGCGAAGCAGGCCCAAAACCGGTCACTGCGTTCTGCCAGGCAGAACCGTAGTGCCCACTTTACGGCTGCTTCGCAGCCGAGCGGGAGCAAGCTCCCTCGCCACAACAGCTCAGCCGAGCAACCGCCCTAACCCATCCAGCAACCGCTGCAACGCGC